>SSTA01000001.1 GCA_009469685.1 Azonexaceae bacterium
GCCCAGTCAGCAGCGCGGAATCGTTGGACTTCCCTAAACTGGACCGTCTTGGCCAAGCAAGGAGCGCACCATGAGGAATCTATGATGGCGAAATGTTTTCAACGAATTGAATACAAATGATTATTCCAGATGCGCCGGCGCATCTGCCTTGATACGCGGTCCGGCGAGTGTAAATAAAATCGACACTTCGTCCATCAGCGCGTCTCGGGGGGCGCGGAGGACTCGCTAACGCGGGTCGCTCGGACCAGCAGGATGCTGAGGCCGAAAATGATAAGGCTGAGGGCGGTTTCAGCCATGGCGAGGACGCGCGAGAGACCGTGGTCTACGGTCGCGCGAAAGATGCCTTCGGCGAAGTAGACGAGAATGAACAAGGTGAGCCATTTGTACGTATAGCGGCGGCCGCGCAGGACGCCGAACAGGGGTGCGAGCAGGAGCGCAGCCTTGAGCACGAGCCAAGAGCCCCCCGGGCGCAGCGGTGCCAGCCACAGTTCCCAGGCCAGGCAAAGGAGCGTGAGGGCGATCAGGCAGGTGCTAGCCGCGGTCTGAATACGGGCAGGGGTCAAGGGAGCACCAGTCGACGGGCGATTTCGGCGAGTCGCCTGCCTTGGGCGAAGGCCAAGCGAGATTCGCTTTCGGTGAGGGTCGGATTGCCGCTAGGACCGGCAACATGGCTGGGGCCGTAAGGAGTTCCTCCGGAGGTCGTCGCGGTAACCTCGGGTTCGGTGTAGGGAAGGCCCGCAATCAGCATCCCGTGATGCAGCAAGGGAAGCATCAGGGCGAGCAGGGTCGTTTCGTTGCCGCCATGGGCGCTTCCACTTGAGGTGAAGACGCAGGCCGGTTTTCCGACAAGCGTCCCGTTTTTCCAGGCGGCAAGGGAGCCGTCCCAGAAATGCTTCATCGGAGCAGCCATGGCGCCGAAGCGCGTGGGACTACCTAGCGCCAGGCCGATACACTCTTCAAGGTCGCGTTCCTCGACGTAGGGAGGGCCGGAATCCGGGATGGCTGGCTCGACCGCTATACAGACCGGCGAGACGCGCGGTACGGTACGCACTCTGGCCTGCAAGCCAGGAACAGAATCGATTCCGTTGGCGACCCTTTCTGCGAGCGCCCGCACGGACCCGCGATGGCTGTAGTAAAGAACTAGGATGTCGTACATGGTGGACTATTATCGTGCCTGAATTGTCATCAACCGCCTTATGGAGGCCGGAGAACCGTGAATACCGTTGCGCCGGTCAGTGAAACCCCTGGTTCCGAGGGCTCGTCGGTTGGGTGGATTTCCGGCGGAATCCAGGATTATAGGGTGCTATGAGCCGCCGTTCGGGAGCCTCGAGCGGGCCAGGGCGTGCGCTGATGGAGATCGCGTCGCGCTTCCGCACGGAAAACATGTTTCAAACCAGTGCGGCTCTGGCCTTCACGACGCTGCTGGCGCTGGTTCCGTTGCTCACCCTGGTGGTGTCCCTGGCATCGGTCATCCCCTACTTTGACACCCTCATCGCCCGGGTCGATGTGCTTCTGACCGAGACCTTGTTGCCGACGGGGGCCAGCGGAACGATCGTCAAGCATCTCGGCAGTTTCGCGGGAAAGGCTCGCAAACTGACCATCCCGGGTCTCGCGGTGCTTGGCGTGACGGCCATCCTGCTCCTGATGACCATCGAACGGGCCTTCAATCACGTCTGGCGGGTGAAGCCGCGCCCCCTTCTTGCCCGCGTGAGGCTTTATGCCTTCGTCGTTGCGGTCTGGCCGTTCGTGCTCGGGGCCATCGCGGCGGTCATATCTCTGGCGGTGACGGCATCCCTGGGATTCTTTGCCGAGCCGCCCTGGGTGCGCGTCCTGCTCCTCAAGACGCTGTCCTTGGGCCTGCTGGGACTCTTTTTCGCCTTTCTGTACTACGCGGTTCCCAATGCGTCGGTATCGCGCCGCGCGGCAGCGTTGGGAGGAGTCTTTGCCACCCTGGCCTTTGCCGCCATGCAAAGGGCTTTCGAGGCGTATCTCAGTGGTTTTGCCAGTTTCAAAAATATTTACGGCACTTTTGCGACCGTTCCGGTGTTTCTGGTCTGGCTCCAACTGTCCTGGGCGGTCATCCTGCTGGGAGGATTGATCGCCTCTACAACCTTTCGTCAGGCCGCACGGTGAACATCTCGACGCTGGAGGTCTGCTCGTTGACCTCCATGGCACGATATTCGCGTATTTCGAAATTGCCCGTCTCCACGAGAACGATCAATTTCTGATCGCGGTCGGTCACTGTACCGACGGGGACGATCAGCGCCGGGAGTGGGCGCAGGGGCGGGAGTTTGGGCAGCAGGAGCGCTTCGCGCTTGCCTTGGCGGTCGCTATCGTGGGGGGCGGCGATTTGGGCAGGCATTCCCCGTGGCGATAGCACCTGCAGACCAATTTCGATGTGGGCCGGATTTTCGGAGATCGCCCAGCGGACGATGCAGATGTGCCAAGGACCGTGGTCGGTGTCGATATGGCCCTCGTGAGGGTGCACGGCAACCACGTCGCCGACTCGCAGGCGCTCGGTCGGACCGCTGACATGCATCATGGAGTAGCCATCGGGGCTCTCGTTGATGACCATCCACTCGCTGGTCGTCGGCGGCTGTTCGGGGTGGCGAAGCAATTGCCACAGGCGGTCCAGGCCGTTGCAGAGATCGGCGCGGTACGACTGGCGGCGTCGTGAGAACTTGCGCTTGGCCGGGTGGCCCCAAAGGGCGCACAGGCGTTGAAGCACGCCTTGTCCGGCCGAGGTGCCGGCAAACGGGGGGAGGCCCAACTCGGAAATCGTGGCGCCCCGGCGCAGCGCAGCGAGATGATCGGCGGCGCTCTGGGCAAGAGTATCGCAAGTGAAATAGTAGATTTCCGACTCGGGCGGCGGGGACCTCCGGGTCAAGGCCTGGGCAGGGAGATCCTTGGTTGGATCGATCCAGAATATCGCTTCGCCTGCCGGGGGAGCCTCGATCCGGATATCGACCGCTTTGGCGGAACTGTCGAGGTAGCTCGAAATGAACTCAAGTTCGCGGGAAGTGAACGAAGCAGGCTGAGCCGCAGCAACCAGCATCGTCGAGACGTAGAGTTGGGCAATACGGCGTTCCTCCCCGCCGGCAGCCTGATCCGAAGAACCCAGACGGCGAGAATTGCGGTAGCAGCTGTGTAGCTGCAGCCAGATTCCGGGGGCTGGCGGCGATGCGACAAGGAAACCAATTCCCAGATGCCATGCCAGGCAATGCATGATCCGGCGCAGGGTGATCTGCGGTGAGCGCGGCCGATTCCCCACATCATTGTCTGCCGGCATGGACAGCGTGGCGAGATAGTCTTGGCCAAGTACCTCCAGCAGTTCCTGCAAACTCCTGACAGCTTGCCGCAAGCGCCGGGGGATGGGCAAGGACATTTCATGCAGCCCGGGAAACTGGGCGAGGGTCATGTGTACCGCATGGCTGTACAGCAAATCCAGTACCTTGAGTCGCTGGCTTACCCCCACCTTGGTGCCGCGGAGGCTCTGCAACTGGGCCAGCAGCCCTTCGACATCGTCCAGGCTGGTACGGCCATGGGCCATCGCCAGCCATTCCAGAATGGCCTTGACGTTCTTTTCGGCGAGATCGCGAGAGGGATCGGCGGACATGGCGACGATAGAGGATGAGAACCTAGGAGAATAAACAATTCCGAAGGATTTCTCCATCGGACGAAGGTCAGAGGCCAGAACCGCTCCGCAGGGCCATCCGCTGGCAGGATGGGCAGCGGAGTAAAACGGGGAACGGCTTGTTTTTGTTCGACTAAGCGCTATAATCTAACGTTTTTCCTGAAACGAAAGAAAGAATTTTCATGGTTGTTATCCGTCTTGCCCGTGGCGGCGCCAAGAAGCGTCCCTTCTACAATATGGTCGTGACCGACTCCCGGAACCGCCGCGATGGCCGTTTCGTCGAACGCATCGGGTACTATAACCCCGTCGCCGCCGATCACGAGGAAGGTCTGCGCGTGGCCATGGATCGTCTGACCTACTGGCAACAACAGGGCGCACAACTGTCCCCGACCGCAGCCCGTCTGGTCAAGCAGTACGCCGCCAAGCAGGCTGCTTAAGCCAGTTTGGACTTGTCGGGCAGCGAAATCGTCGTCCTGGGGCGGCTCACCGACCCCTATGGTATTCGCGGCTGGATTCGGGTGCATCCCTACGGTGATGACCCGTTGGCCTGGCGGGCCATGTCGGCCTGGTGGATAGGCAAGGAAGGCGGCCCGTGGCGGGAAGTCGGGCTCCAGGGGCTGAAACTGCACGGTGACGGCGTGGTGGCGCTCCTGGATGGAGTGGCCGATCGAACCCGAGCCGAGGCGTTGTCGGGAATGCTGGTGGGAGCGCCCCGCGAGGCGTTGCCGGCCACCGGCGAAGATGAGTATTACTGGACCGACTTGATCGGCCTGGAAGTGGTGAATGCTGCGGGCGAGCGGCTCGGCCAAGTGGCCGGACTGATCGAAACCGGCGCCAACGACGTGCTGCGGGTCGCTGCGGCGGATGGGACGGAGCATCTGCTTCCCTTCGTCGAGTCGGTGGTGCTGGCCGTGGAGAAGGAATCCGGAGTCATCCGGGTGGAGTGGGGGAGCGACTGGTGAGTCGCGAGCAGGGACCGGCGCTCCGGTTCGACTGCGTGACACTCTTCCCCGAGATGTTTGCGGCGGTGACTGAGTGCGGGATTACGCGCCGGGCGCTGGAAGAAGGACGCTGGGAGTGGCAGGGCTGGAATCCGCGGGATTTCGCCGAAAACGCCTGGCGTCGGGTGGATGATCGCCCCTTCGGTGGCGGGCCGGGCATGGTGATGCAGGCCGGGCCACTGGAGAAGGCGATCGTGGCCGCCAAGGCAGCACAGCGGGAGGCAGGGCTGGCGAGGAGCCGGGTCATCTACCTCTCGCCCCAGGGCGCGCCCCTGACCCATGAACGGGTGATGGCGCTGGCGGCTGGGGAAGAAGGCCTGATTTTGCTGTGCGGCCGCTACGAAGGGGTGGACGAGCGTCTGATCGAGCGCTGCGTCGATGAAGAAATTTCGATCGGAGATTTTGTACTTTCCGGTGGCGAGTTGCCGGCGATGGCGTTGATCGACGCCGTCGTCCGCCAGTTGCCGGGGGTGCTGGGCGATGCCGCTTCGGCGGTGGAAGATTCGTTCGTGACGGGCCTCCTGGACTGCCCGCACTACACGAGGCCCGAGGTGTATGAAGGACAAGGGGTGCCGGAAGTCTTGCTCTCCGGCGACCACAAGCGAATTCGTCGCTGGCGACTGAAGCAGTTGCTGGCGCGGACCCGGGAGCGCCGCCCGGAACTGTTGGCGCACCGCGCGTGGAGCGCGGAAGAAACGCAACTCCTCACGGAGCTATCCGGAGAGGAGCAATGCGGTGAGTAGACGTTTATAACTTGAAGGATCTCACATGAACCTGATTCAACAACTGGAACAAGAAGAAATCGCCCGCCTGGGCAAGACCATTCCCGCATTCGCCCCCGGCGACACCGTCGTCGTCCAGGTGAAAGTCAAGGAAGGCAACCGCGAGCGTCTGCAGGCCTACGAAGGCGTCGTCATCGGCAAGCGCAA
>SSTA01000049.1 GCA_009469685.1 Azonexaceae bacterium
CCGGAGACCAGGGGTTTCCTGTGGTGAACGCAGGCCCGGTTGACCGCGTGGCGGGTGGCGAAATTGTCGCAGCAGTCGAGGACCACGTCGGCGGTGGCGATCAGGGCATCGAGCGCTTCGCCCCCCAAGCGTTCATGGCGGGTCACCACCTGGATGTCGGGATTGATCTGAGCCAGGGCGACGCGTCCCGAATCGACCTTGGGCAATCCGACGCGGTCCTGGGTATGGAGGATCTGGCGTTGCAGATTGGTGAAATCGACGTCATCGCCATCGACCAGGGTAATCTTCCCCATGCCCGCGGACGCCAGATACAAGGCGGCCGGCGATCCCAGGCCCCCGGCTCCGATCACCACCGCATGGGCGGCGAGAATGCGCTCCTGTCCCTCGATCCCCAGATCGTCGAGCAGGATGTGGCGGCTGTAGCGGAGAAGTTGGGCGTCGTTCAATTGGCGGTCGGGAGTGAGGAGTGAGGAGTGAGGAGTGAGGAGTGAGGAGTGAGGAGTGAGGAGTGAGGAGTGAGGAGTGAGGAGTGAGGAGTGAGGAGTGAGGAGTGAGGAGTGGCTAGGGACCAGACGCCTTACTCCTCACCCCTCACTCCTAACCCCTTCCGCTTTACTTGTACTCCCGCCACTCCGGAGGCGTTTCGTCGTGGTCGCCATGGGGATGGTGATCCCAGGCCTTGACGTAGGCTTCCTGGGAAGAGCGCTTGATCCGCCGCTCCGGAGCGCCCAGGTTGTGGAGCTGGGTTTCCTCGACATAGTGGATGAGGGCCCGGGTGAGCTTGCTCATCAAGGTGTTGTCCAGGTGGTAACCCTTGTCCTCAAGGTGGCACTCGAGTTCTTCCAGGGTGTGCTCGGTCAGTTCGTAGGCGACGCCGACGGCGCGTTTCTCGCTGTGGGTCTCGACCTCGACTTCCTCCAAACGGCGCAGGTCGTCGGCGGCTTCGGGCACCTGGCCAGGAGGGAACTTGGCGAACAGGATTTCGCGGTTCTTTTTCAGGTCCGGGTTGCCCATGGTGCCTCCAGCATGTCCTACTGGACCTTATTCTGCATGATCTGGAGCCCCTTGAGAAGATTGAGGGCCTGGGCGAACTGGTAGTCGTTCTTGCCGGCATACTCGATGCGCTGGGGGGACTCTTCCTCGGCCTCGTCCTTCTTGTCGCCGCCTTTTCCGGGCTTGGCGGGGGGCTTGGGAGTCGCCTTCACTTCCGGCTTGGCTTCGGGCTTGGGCGCCTCCTTGGGGGCCTCCGCTTCGCGGTCGTTGTTCAGGTGGCGTTCCAGATCGGCTTCCCGAATACGGGCGCCGGTGTTGTGGGTCCCGTTGGCGGTTTCTTCGACGACGATGTCGGGGACGATGCCCTTGGCCTGGATCGACCGGCCGCTGGGGGTGTAGTAGCGGGCAGTGGTGAGCTTGATCGCCGTGTTTCCGGGCAGCGGCAGGACGGTCTGAACCGAGCCCTTGCCGAAGGTCTGGGTGCCCAGGATCACCGCCCGCTTATGGTCCTGCAGCGCTCCGGCGACGATTTCCGACGCCGAGGCCGATCCGCTATTCACCAGGACCACCATGGGCACCTTCTTGACCTCTGCGGGCAGCCCCTTCAGATAGTCTTCTTTCGAGCCTCTCAGGTAATCGGAGGGACGGGCGAGAAATTCCTGCTTGGCGTCTTCGGTACGGCCGTCGGTGGACACCACCTTGGCATTGGCCGGGAGGAAGGCGGCGGAAACGCCGACGGCGCCATTGAGCAGGCCGCCCGGATCGTTACGCAGGTCGAGGACCAGACCCTTCAGGCCGCCCTGCTTGTAGAGGTCGCCCAGATGCTTGACCAGACTGGTGCCGGTGGTTTCCTGGAACTGGGTGATCCGTACCCAGCCGTAACCGGGTTCGACCAGCTTGGACTTGACGCTCTGGACCTTGATCACCTCGCGGATCAGGGTGACCTCGATGGGCTTGGTCTCTCCTTTGCGGATGATAGACAGCTTGATCGGGGTCTTGGGCTTGCCCCGCATGCGCTTCACGGCGTCGTTCAGGGTCAGGCCCTTGACCGGCGTGTCGTCGAGCTTGAAGATCAGGTCGCCGGCCTTGAGTCCGGCCCGGAAGGCCGGGGTGTCCTCGATGGGGGAGACGACCTTGACCAATCCGTCCTCCATGCCGACCTCGATACCGAGACCGCCGAATTCACCCTGGGTGCCGACCTGGAGATCCTTGAAGGCGTCGGCGTCGAGGTAAGTGGAGTGGGGGTCCAGGTTGGAGAGCATGCCGGAGATCGCATTGGCGATCATCTTCTTGTCCTCGACCGGTTCGACGTAGCCCTGTTTGACCGCGTTATAGACCTCGGCAAAGGTCCGCAGCTCCTCGATGGGCAGACCGACTTTGGCGTTCTCTTTTTCGGCTAGGGCCGGAAGGTGCAGGGTGATGAGGGCGCCGGCAAGGAAGCCGCCCAATGCCATGGTGATGGTCTTGACTTTGCTCATTTCAAACTGGCCCATTTCATGGGATCTAGGGGCTGCCCCTGGTGACGAAGCTCAAAGTATAAACCGGATTCCGGATTGCCCCCGCTATTGCCCACCGTGGCGACAGTTTCACCCCCGCGCACCGCCTCGCCCACCTGCTTGAGGAGGGAGTCGTTGTTGCCGTAGATCGTGAGGTAGGCGTCGCCGTGGTCGATGATGAGGAGATTGCCGAAGCCGCGCATCCACTCGGAAAAGACGACCCGCCCGCCGGCGACCGCCTTGACTTCGGTGCCGCTGCCGGAGCGAATGAACAGCCCTTTCCAGGATCCGCCGCCCTCGCGAGGCGCACCGAAGCGGCCGGCCAGGGTTCCCCGCACGGGAAGGCGCAGGTTGCCTCGCAGGCGGGCGAAAGCCCCGCTGTTGGCGACCGGTTCGAGGCGGTTTTCGACCTCGCCCGCTCGCGACGGCGGGGCTTCGGTTCGGGCGGGTTCGTTGTCGCCCCGGGGCGTCCGACTGCGGTCTGGCTTCGCGGTCTGGGCCGCGCGGGCCTCCTGGGCGGCTTTCGCTTCGCGGGCAGCCTTGGCGGCCTGGGCGGCCAGCAGTCGGGAGAGCCGATCGATCAGTTCGGATAGCCGCTTTTCATTGCGTTCCAGATTGCCGATTTCCTGCCGCTGGCGTTTCACCCGGTCGGCGACATCGGCCAGAACGGCCTTGCGTTCCTCCCGTTGCCGCTGCAATTCCCCGTGCTGCTCCTTCTGCTCCGCCTCGACCGCTGCGAGCGCATCCGACTGTTCCCGGGTCGCCGCGGAGAGCGCCTTCTTGCGCTCCAGGGTGGCGTTGATTTCGCCCAAAAGGTCGGCCCTGCTGCGGGCAATGGCGGTCAGGTAGTGCAGATCCCGGGCCACCTGGTTGGGATCGTCGCCGTTGAGGGCGATCTGGACGGAATCCGGCGTGCCGCGCAGATACTGGTGATAAAGCAGTTTTTCCAGGCGAATCTGCTGTTGATTCAAGGTAGTCCCAAGTTCCTGGGACTGGCGGCCGAGATCCTTGAGGCGGGTCTGCAATTCGCCCTGCTGGCTTTCCAGCCGGTGAAGATTGCGTTGCAGGGTGGAGATTTCACGCTCCGATTCCCGCAGACGATCGGCGGCGTCGGCCTTGTTTTCCTCGCTGCTGGCGAGGTCCTTGCGCAGGGACTCGATCCGTCCGCGCAGTTCCTGAAGGTCCGCCTGGCGATCCGCAATCTCGGGTGCCGTGGGGGACGGAGATTCGCTGCGCGCCGCCGAAGGGTGGCGCTTTGCGACCTTGCGCTCGGCAGCTCCGACGGGGCCGCCGAGGACCAAGGCGGCGGCGAGGGTGAGGACGGCGTAACGCAAGGGGCGGTGGCGCTGGTGCGCGCCGAAGGGCGCGCCATGGCGAAAGGTCTGTGCAAACGATTTGACTATTTTATAATCATCCACCCAATCCCAAAGAGGTTTTCCGTGGAAAAACCCGCCGTCAATCTGATCGACAAGCAGGAGCACATTGAAACCGCGGCGCGGGCGCTCAAGGCCATTGCCCATCCGTTGCGGCTCAAGATTCTCTGCGTCCTCGGCGACCAGGAAGCCTGCGTGCAGGAAATCGTCGACGCCGTAGGGACTTCCCAAAGCAATATCTCCCAACATCTGGCCATCCTGCGGGAAAAGGACGTGCTTCTCACCCGCAAGGACGCCAACCGGGTTTACTATCGGGTTGGCGATTCCCGCACCCTGCAACTCATCGGCATGATGCGCGAGGTTTTTTGCGGCGATGCCGACTGAGCAAGGACACTATGGAATTCATCAATCAGAACATTCTCCTGATCGGCGTCGTGGTCACCAGCGGGCTGGCGCTCGCCTGGCAGTTCCTCGCCAAGAACAGTGCAGCGATCAACCCGGCCGAAGCGACCTTGCTCATCAATCGTGAGGACGCCCAGGTGGTGGATGTGCGCGAAGCCGACGAGTTCGCGGGGGGCCATCTGCCGGAAGCTCGCAACATTCCCGCCGGGAAGCTTGCCGACCGCGTCGGCGAGATCGAGAAATTCAAGGATCGCCCCCTGATCCTCTGCTGCGCCTCCGGCATCCGGTCGGGCAAGGCCTGCGAGCAGTTGAAGAAAGCCGGGTTTACTCGGCTCTACAGCCTTGACGGCGGTTTCGACGCCTGGCGCCAGGCGGGATTGCCGGTTCGCAAGGGTAGCCGAGGCAAGTGATTACCCCGCTCGAGTCCTTCACCGCGAAAATTCGGACCTTGCGGCCATGAGCCAGCGGGTGCTGATGTACACCGCCGCGGTCTGTCCCTACTGCACACGCGCCAAGCGGCTGCTCGCTGCCCGCGGGGTCATCGATATCGAGGAAATCCGCGTCGACCTCGATCCTGCGCGGCGGGAGGAAATGATGCGCAGAACACGACGCCGTACCGTTCCCCAAATCTTCATCGGCGACACCCATGTCGGCGGCTGCGACGAACTCGCGGCCCTCGACGCCGCAGGGGGCTTGTCGCCGCTGCTGGCAGGCGTAACCGCCTGAATTTCTTCACTCAACCCGAAAGTCAATCATGGATCAGAATCAGCAACCGGTGTTCAATATCGAGAAGCTCTACGTCAAGGATCTCTCGGTCGAGGTGCCCAACGCGCCGCAAATCTACCTCGAGCGGGAAGCCCCCAAGGTCGAGATTCAACTCAATACCCAGGGCACCGGGATAGGCGAAGGCGTCTTCGAAGTGGTGCTGACGGTGACCGTGACGGCCAATCTGGGCGACAAGACCGTCTTTCTCGTCGAGGTTCGCCAGGCCGGTATCTTCCGCATCCAGAACGTCCCCAACGAGCAGATGGAGCCGATCATCGCCATTGCCTGCCCCAACATCCTCTACCCCTACGCCCGCGAAGCGGTGTCCGATGCGGTGACCCGGGCCGGGTTCAATTCCATCGTCCTCCAGCCGGTCAATTTCGAAGCCATGTACATGGCCCGCCTGCAGCAACAGCAAGCCCAGCAGGGCGCTGCCCAGGCAGCCCCGGTGCAGTAATGACCCGCCTTTCCGCCGCCGTTCTCCTGGCGATGACGGCCGCTCTGCCGGCGGCGGCCGTCGAATATCGTTCCATAGACGCCCCGGTGGCGGTGATGTACGACGCTCCTTCTCTGAAGGGGAAGAAGCTCTACCTCATCCGCCGTTTTGCGCCGGTCGAGACCGTGGTGCCCCTCGAAGGCTGGACCAAGGTTCGCGATGCGGAAGGAACCCTGGCCTGGGTCGAGAGCAAGGTCTTGGGGGAGCGGCGTACCGTGGTCGTCACCGCTTCCCGGGCTGATGTGCGCCAGGCGGACAAACCCGAGGCCCCCCTGCTCTTCGAGGCGGAGAAATGGGTCGCCTTCGAATTCCTCGAACCGGCGTCGCCGGGCTGGGTCAAGATACGCCATCGGGATGGCGCCACGGGGTACGTGCGCAGCACCCAGGTCTGGGGCTTCTAGGCGATGAATCTCGCCGTTCTCGCTGCCGGTGCCTGGGGAACCGCACTGGCGATTGCCTTCTCGGGCCGCCACCGGGTCACCCTGTGGAGTCGTGAAACCGACGTGGCGGAGGAAATGCTTGCCCTGCGGGAGAACCGTCGCTTTCTCCCGGGATTTCCGCTGCCGGAGGGCTTGGCGGTTGAGACCGACCTTGCCAAGGCGGTGGCGGGCGTCGATCTTCTGGTGGTCGCCACCCCCATCGCCGGTCTGCGCGGAACCCTGGAGGCACTGAAGACCCTGGGCTGCGCCGTTCCGCTGGTCTGGGTCTGCAAGGGCTTCGAATCCGGCAGCGGCCGCCTGCCCCATCAGGTGGTGGCCGAAGTGATGGGCGCCGATTTCGTCAGCGGCGTCCTCTCGGGGCCCAGTTTCGCCGAAGAGGTGGCGGCCGGTCAGCCCACCGCCGTCGCGCTGGCGTCGGGGGATTTCGATTTCGCCCGCCGCATCGCGCGGGAACTCCATACGCCGCGCCTGCGCCTCTATGCCAACGATGATCTGGCCGGCGTCGAGGTCGGGGGAGCGGTGAAGAACGTCCTGGCGATCGCCACCGGCGTCTGCGATGGCCTCGGACTCGGACTCAATTCCCGCGCCGCCCTGATGACCCGGGGTCTGGCCGAAATCGCCCGCCTCGGCCTCGCCTTGGGCGCTCGCCGGGAGACCTTCCTCGGTCTCGCCGGGATGGGCGATCTCATTCTGACCTGTACCGGCGACCTCTCGCGCAATCGCCGGGTGGGTCTGGGCCTCGCCCAGGACAAGACTCTGGCGCAAATCCTCGACGAACTCGGCCACGTTGCGGAGGGCGTCTATACCGCCCGGGAAGTCGCCCGCATGGCCGACGAATTGGGTATAGACATGCCCATCTCCACTGCGGTGGCGGCCGTTCTGGCGGGCCGATTGACGGCGCGCGGCGCGCTCGAGCAATTGATGGCGCGGGATCCCAAGGAAGAGATCGCCTGATCCGCGGTCATTCCGCGGTGCCAGCCTGAGGTGCTCGCGCTGCGGGACGCAGATTCCGGGCAAGGAATTCCAGAATCCGCGCTTCGTACTCGGCCGGGGCAAAACCGTGGAGATCGACATGGGCGGCTCCCGTCACGCGCCACAATTCCTTCGGAGCCGAAGCCGCGGCGAAGATCCGCTCGGTTTCCGCCCAGGGCGTGTGGCGGTCTTCGCTCCCGGAAGCGATCAACACCGGGGCAGCGAGATCGGCGATCGCCGCGATCGGATGAAGATCGCGCTGCGCCACGCCGGTCACCAAGGGCAATTGCCAGAGAAGCAGCGGCGCGAGCAAATCGCCTCCGGCACCGAAGCGCATGGCGAGGCGATTGGCGACCGCCTGCTCGATGGTCGGATAGAGGGATTCGAGCACGACGGCGGCGGGCGGCGGCTTTGGGTGGGCCAGGACCGTGGCGGCCGCCCCGAGGGAGACCCCGATGACCGCGATGGGCTCCCCCGGCAGTTCCCTGCGCAGGAAGGCCAGAGAAGCGCGGACTCCCTCGGCCTCCCGGGCACCGAAAGTGATGCGCGTGCCGGGGCTCTCGCCATGGGCCTGCTGATCGACGGCCAAAGTCGCATAGCCATTGCGGCCCAGGAATCGCGCCCGGGCGAGCATCTGCCGGCGGTCCGAGCGGTTCCCATGCAACAGGAGCACAGCGCCGTGACCGGGGAGACCGGGCCAGAGCCAGCCGACCAGGGCGCCTCCCTCGGCGGTCGGAATCGACACGCTGTGGGCCGGAAAATCCGGGGGAGAGGGTCCCACCGGGCGATTTGCCGGGTGGCTGAGGATTTCTCCGGCCGCAAGCAATACCAGAGCGAGCGTCACCGCTGCGAGGGACAGTGCGACGAGGGGCCGGCCCCGGGTCATCGCTTGGCGTGGAGCGGAGCCGGGTCGCAGGCCCCGTCGAAGCCGTTCTGCCGCCAGGCTTCGAAGACCGTGACCGCCACGGCGTTGGAAAGATTCAGGCTGCGTTGGCCGGGCAGCATGGGCAGGCGCAGGCGGCGCTCCGCGGGAAAGCCGGCCATGATCGGGGGAGGAAGTCCCGCCGTTTCGCAGCCGAAAACGAACGCATCTCCAGGGCTGAGCGCCGTGTCGAAGGGGCTTGCGCTGCCCTTGGTGGTCATGGCGAACACACGCCTTCCGGCCAGGGCCAGGGCACAGGTCGTCCAGTCCGGGTGGCGGATGACCCGGGTGAATTCGTGATAGTCGAGTCCCGCCCGGCGCAGGGCCTTATCGGAAAAGTCGAAACCGAGGGGTTCCACCAGATGGAGTTCGCTTCCGGTATTGGCGCACAGGCGGATGACGTTTCCCGTGTTGGGCGGGATTTCGGGCTGATGGAGGACGACGGCGAACACTTGTCAGGGAATCTAAAAAGGCGTAAGTTTGGAAAACTCAAAAATAATGTTAATTCAGTTAATTAACAGAAAATCTTAAGGTAGGTTTGAAGAGGGGATGCCACCACCGCAAAAAGTCCGTCTCGGCGATTTGTTGATTCAGCAGGGGCTGCTTACCGACGAGCAGCTCAAGCTCGCCCTTGATCGTCAGAAAGCCACCGGCCGCAAACTCGGGCGCATTTTCGTCGAA
>SSTA01000050.1 GCA_009469685.1 Azonexaceae bacterium
AGCCAACCGGGGGCCATGATCCACGGTCCCGAGGCGAGTTTCGCGCACGTCGAGCGCATGCTGGCCGAAGGCGCCATCGTCAGCCTCAACGGCAAGCGACTGCCATGCCCCATCGGCAGCATCTGCGTCCATGGAGACGGCGCGGAAGCCGTGGCCACAGCCGCCTACCTGCGCCGCCGGCTGGCAGCCGACGGCTACCGATTCGCCGGGTTGCCGGCGCTCTTGCAGAACCGCAATTCCTGCGGGTAGGGAAAGAAGTCTTCCACGTGACCCTCGCGAATCTTGCGCTGGGCCTCCTGCCAGAAGCTGGGGGAGAGCAGGTCGGCGTGGTGTTTCATGAACACCTTGCGCAGCACGGGTGAGGCGAGGAGGAAGGTGGCGAATTCCTCGGGGAAGATGTCGTTCTTGGCCACCGAGTACCAGACCTCGCCGGACATTTCGGTTTCGAAATCGGGGGCGGGCGGAATCTTGCGGAAATTGCAGTCGGTCATGTACTCGATTTCGTCGTAGTCGTAGAAGACGACGCGGCCATAGCGGGTGATGCCGAAGTTCTTCCACAGCATGTCGCCGGGGAAGATGTTGGCTTGCGCGAGTTCGCGGATGGCGCTGCCGTATTCGCGGATGGCGTGCTCCAGGCCCTCGATGTTGTTGGTGCGCTCCATCTTCTCCAGATGGATGTTGAGGGGCTCCATGCGCCGTTCGATGAACAGGTGCTTGATGATGATGCTGTCGCCGGAAATCTCGAAGGTCGAGGGGGCGAGAGTACGCAACTCCTCCATCAGCTCAGCGGTGAAGCGTTTGACCGGAAAGGCGACGTTGGAAAATTCCAGGGTATCGGCCATGCGGCCCACCCGGTCCACCTGCTTGACCATCATGTACTTGCGCTTGACGGTGGCATGGTCCATCTCCTTCGAGCTGCCGAAGATGTCCTTGATGATCTTGAAGACGTAGGGGTAGGAGGGCAGGGTGAAGACCAGCATGACCAGGCCGCGGATGCCGGGGGCGATGATGAAGTCGTCCTCGGAATGGTGCAGGTGGTAGATCATGTCGCGGAAGAACATGGTCTTGCCCTGCTTGCCCAGGCCCAGCATGGTGTAAAGCTCGGAGCGGGGCTTGCCGGGCATGATCGAGCGCAGGAACTGGACGTAGCCTGACGGCGCGTCCATGTCGACCATGAAGTAGGCCCGCGAGAGAGAGAAGAGCAGGCTGATCCGCCAGGCGTCTAGGAGGATGGTGTCGAGGACGAGTTTCCCTTCGGCGTCGTGGAGGACGGGAACGGTGAAGGGGTATTCGTGCTGGCCGTTGATGCACTTGCCGATGATGTACGCTGCCTTGTTGCGGTAGAAGGCCGACGACAGGACCTGGATCTGGAAATTGACTTCCCTGCCCGGCATGCCGTTGAGGAAGTGGGCGACGCCTCGGTAGACCGCATCCACGTCCCGGTCGAGGTCGGCGAATTCGCGATTCCAGTTGAAGTCGACGAAGATCTGCTTGACGACGCCGCGCAATCCGCGGGGATGGGAGTAGTAACAGCGGTATGTGGGCTCGCCGTCGCCTTCGATGTATTCGGTGGAGATGGCCGGGCGCACGAAGATGAAGTCGTTGTTGAAGTAACTGCGATGGAGAATCTTGGTGGTCACCGAATTGAAGAAGGTTTCCGCCAGCTCCGGCTGCTTGTGGTTGAGGAGCAGCCCGATGTAGAGGAGCTTCACCTGTTGCCAGGTGGCTTCATCCACATTGCTGGCGTCGAATTCGGTGTGCAGGCGTTCGACGCATTCGTCGACGCGGTCGTCGTAGAAACGGATACGCTCGCGGACGGCCCGATGTACGCCCAGCCAGTCGCCCTCCTCGAAACGCACCTTGGCGTCCCGGCAGGTTTGCCGGAACAGACTGTAGTGCTTGTTGAACCCCTGGATCATGGCGAGCGCAATCTGGTGGGCGCTGGTGCCGTAGAGGCCGACGGAAATCTTCATGACGATCCGCTGCTGATCAAAAGGCGGATTCTAAACCGTTCCCGCGGCAAGGCTTACCGGGTGCAATGGCTGGAGACGCGGTCGAACAAGGCGCGGGGGGCCATGGGCCGGCCAAAGAAATATCCCTGGGCGTAACGGCAGCCCAGGTCGGCCAGCGCCTGCGCCTGTTCGGCGGATTCGATGCCTTCGGCCACCACCGACAGTTCAAGCTCCTGGGCGATGGCGATGATCGCCCGCACCACGGCGGCGTCGCTGCGATCGGTGTGGACGCTGCTGACGAAGGAGCGGTCGATCTTCAGGCGATCGATCGGCAGGCGCTTCAGGTAGGCGAGACTGGAATAGCCGGTACCGAAATCGTCCACCGCCAGGCTGATCCCCAGTCGCGCAAGTTCGTCCAGGGTGCCCAGCGCTTCGCTGCCGCCATCCATCAGCAGGCTCTCGGTGATTTCCAGTTCGATCAGATCGGGAGTCAAGCGGTGGCGGCCTAGTGCTTCGACCACCGTCTGGACGAAATTGGAATGGGTGAGTTGGGCGACGGAAAGGTTGACCGCCACCGGGAGGGCGAGCCCCTGGTCCCGCCAGGCAGCGGCCTGACGGCAGGCATGGTCGAGCACCCAGGCACCGATGGGCAGGATGAGGCCGGACGACTCGGCCACCGGGATGAAGCGCCCTGGGCTGACCGAACCCAACTCCGGGTGCCGCCAACGTAGCAGAGCCTCGCAGCCGACGATGCGACCGGAGGGCAATTCGACCTGAGGCTGGAAATCCAGGTAGAACTCGCCCTTCTCGGTGGCGACCGCCAGGTGGCGTTCCAGATTCATGCGTTCCCGGGCATATTCGGCCATGTCGCTGCTGAAAAAGGCGAACTGGCCCCGACCCCGCTCCTTGGCGGCGTAGAGGGCCAGGTCGGCATTCTTGAGCAGGGTGGTCGCGTCGTCGCCCTCGTGGGGGTAGAAGGCAATTCCCGCCGAGGCCCGCACAGAGAGCTCGCCGGTGATCATGTGGATGGGGCGGCGCAGATTCTCCAGGAGACGGCCGATGCGTCCCCCCACCTGGGTCAGATCCGGCGCCTGGGGGATGGCGATGATGAATTCGTCGCCGCCCTGGCGGGCGACCACCGCCGGATCGGGAAACTCCTCCCTCAAGCGGCGGGCGATTTCGATCAGCACCTTGTCTCCCGCCTGGTGACCCATGGAATCGTTGATGTTCTTGAAAAAATCCAGGTCCATATAGACCACTGCCACGCTGCCCCCCGACGCGCGGGCCCGGGTCAGCATTTCTGCCAGCCGTTCGGCGAGCAGGAAGCGGTTGGCCAGGGTGGTCAGACTGTCCCGGGTGGCGAGAAACTGGATCAATTCCTCCTGGTGCTTGCGTTCGCTGATGTCGGTGATCGAACCGGCCATGCGGCGGGCAACGCCGTCTTCGTCGAAGGCCGCGATTCCGCGCGAGAGGCCCCAGGCCCAGGTTCCGTCCGCCCGGCGGATGCGGTACTCGCATTCGAAGTGGGGGGTCTCGCCGTGGAGGTGGCGGGTATTGGCCTCGCTGTAGCGGGCTCGGTCGTCGGGATGGACGAGGTCGAGCCATTCGTCGGTGGTCTGGACGCGGAAGTCCTCCGGATAGCCCAGGATGTTGAGCAGCCGTGGCGAAAGAAAGAGTTTCTTGGTGACCGGATTCCACTCCCAAATCCCGTCGGCGGCTCCCTTGAGCGCCAAGGCGAAGCCCTTCTCGCTCGCCTCGAGTCCGCTGACGGCGAATTCGTCGACCACCGACGAGTCGTGGACAAACCAGAGAAACGCCGCTTCGTCGCAGGGAGCGGACAGCGCCAGCAGCGTGGCTTCGAGCCGCAGGCGCCGCGATCCGCCGACGAGTTCGTAACGCTGGCGTTCGGCAGGAGGGAAGTCGGTGGGTTGGGCGGCCTTGGACGGGCGGTGCGTCACCAGATCGAGCAGGGAAGTCCCGACGAGATCTTCCCTATGCCGCATGCAGTCATGGCATAGCGGGGCATTGGCGTGCACGATACGCCAGTCGTCGCTGACCAGGGCCGCCCCCCCGGGGAGGGTGTCGACCAGGTGCATCCATGTGGTCAGGTCGATCGAGGGGGTTGTCGTCATCCCGTCCGCTCCACTACCTCCACCCCCCGGTCCGTCGCTCATCGGCATCCTGAGAGGCATGGCTTTGCTTTACGCTAAAGGATACTCTAATAGTAGGGATTTTGAGTGCTGTACCGGCTGGGATTCTTGCGCAAATTGAGGCTTATCTCCGCCTTCCCTGTAAGTCTCCAGCAAGGCATCATCCCGATAATCAAGAATTCAGATGGCGGCTTGGCCAGGGGTGGCTTTCCGCTGCCGCTGTCTTCAGGTTGATCTCATTCATACAAAACGAGGTAAGCATGGCGACCGGAAATTCCAGAATTATCTATACGCTGACGGACGAGGCGCCTCTGCTGGCGACTTGCGCTTTTCTACCCATCGTCCGCGCCTTTACGGCTCCCGCCGGAGTCGAGATCGAAAAGGCGGACATTTCGGTTTCTGCGCGGGTGATTGCCGAATTTTCCGATTATCTGGCGCCCGAACAGCGTCTTCCCAACACCCTTGCGGAACTCGGAAAGAAAACTCTGGAGCCTGATGCCAATATCATCAAGCTGCCCAACATCAGCGCCTCGCTGGCGCAATTGAAGGCCTGCATCAAGGAATTGCAGGACAAGGGTTACGCCGTTCCCGACTACCCGGAAGCCCCGGCCAACGACGAGGAACAGGCGATTCGTTCCCGCTACGGCAAGTGTCTGGGCTCGGCGGTGAATCCGGTGCTGCGCGAGGGCAATTCGGACCGTCGGGCACCCCTGGCGGTCAAGAATTTCGCCCGCAAGCATCCCCACTCGATGGGGGAATGGAAGGCCTGGTCCCAGACCCACGTCGCCCATATGGAGCACGGGGATTTCTACCACGGCGAAAAGTCCCTGACCCTGGACCGCGCTCGCCGGGTCCGCATGGAACTGATCGCCAAGGGCGGGAAGATCACCGTGTTGAAGCCGGAAGTGAAGCTGTTGCAAGGCGAGATCATCGACTCGATGTTCATGAGCAAGAAGGCCCTGTGCGACTTCTACGAGGCGCAACTGGAGGACTGCCGGCAGTCGGGGATCCTGTTCTCGCTCCACGTCAAGGCAACGATGATGAAGATTTCCCATCCCATCGTCTTCGGCCACTGCGTCAAGATCTACTACAAGGATGCCTTCGAGAAGCACGCCAAGACCTTCGAGGAACTGGGCGTCAACGTCAATAACGGCATGGTCGATCTTTACGAGAAGATCAAGCAGTTGCCGGAATCCAAGCGCGACGAAATCATCCGCGATCTGCACGCCTGCCAGGAACATCGCCCGCGCTTGGCCATGGTCGATTCGGCCAAGGGCATCACCAATTTCCACTCCCCCAACGACGTCATCGTCGACGCGTCGATGCCCGCGATGATCCGCTCCGGCGGCAAGATGTGGGGCGCAGACGGCAAGCAGTACGATTGCAAGGCCGTGATGCCGGAATCGACCTTTGCCCGCATCTACCAGGAGATGATCAGCTTCTGCAAATGGCACGGCAATTTCGATCCGCGCACCATGGGTACCGTGCCGAATGTGGGGTTGATGGCCCAGCAGGCCGAGGAATACGGCTCCCACGACAAGACCTTCGAAATCCCCGAGGACGGCATCGCCAACATCGTCGATATCGAGTCCGGCGAAGTGCTGCTGACCCAGACCGTCGAAGCCGGGGATATCTGGCGCATGTGCCAGGTCAAGGACGCGCCGGTCCGCGACTGGGTCAAGCTTGCCGTCAACCGCGCCCGCAATTCCGGCACGCCCGTGGTGTTCTGGCTCGATCCCTACCGGCCCCACGAAAACGAGTTGATCAAGAAGGTGCAGACCTATCTTGCCGAGCACGACACCGCCGGCCTGGAAATCCAGATCATGTCGCAGGTGCGGGCCATGCGCTACACGCTGGAGCGGGTCGTTCGCGGGCTCGATACCATCTCCGCCACCGGCAACATCCTGCGCGACTACCTCACCGATCTGTTCCCCATCATGGAACTCGGTACGTCGGCCAAAATGCTCTCCATCGTCCCCCTCATGAACGGCGGTGGCATGTACGAGACCGGCGCCGGAGGGTCGGCACCCAAGCATGTCCAGCAGCTGGTCCAGGAAAACCACCTGCGTTGGGATTCCCTGGGCGAATTCCTCGCCCTGGCCGTTTCCCTCGAAGAACTGGGCCTCAAGGACAAGAATCCCCGCGCCATCCTCCTGGCCAAGACCCTCGATGCCGCCACCGGCCGCCTGCTCGACAACAACAAGTCGCCGTCGCCGAAAACCGGCGAACTCGACAACCGGGGCTCCCAGTTCTATCTCGCCATGTATTGGGCGCAGGAACTGGCCGGGCAGACCGAGGATAGGGAATTCGCCGCCCATTTCGCGCCTCTGGCCAAGGCCCTCACCGACAACGAGGGCCAGATCGTCGCCGAACTGAAGACGGTGCAGGGCAAGCCGGTCGATATTGGCGGTTACTACAAGGCCGATTCGGACAAGTGCAAAGCCATCATGCGTCCGTCGCCGACGCTCAATGCAACGCTGCGGGCAGCGCGCGGGTAAGGCGGCAAGGGGAGCCGGCGAGACGCCGGCTTCCGGCCTTGGTCCTTGGGATTAGTCCGAAGGACCGAGGCTGACTCGCTCCATTTTTTGCATCATAATTATGGACTCCTAGCCGGCAGTGGCGAACCCTCTGCCGGTGTTCGCAGGCCGGCTCATACCCGGGTGGTCCCATAACAATGCATGGAGTGAGGCAATGACATCGCACATCAAGGTTCCGCAAGGCGGTCAGAAAATCGTTCCCGGACAAGCGGTTCCGGACAATCCCATCATCCCCTTCATCGAGGGCGACGGCATCGGCATCGACATCACTCCGGTGATGATGAAGGTGATCGACGCCGCAGTGGAAAAGGCCTACGGCGGCAAGAAGAAGATCCACTGGATGGAGGTCTATGCCGGGGAAAAGTCCACCCGCCTCTACGGGCCCGACGAGTGGCTGCCCAAGGAAACCTTCGATGCCCTGAAGGAGTATTCCGTCTCCATCAAGGGTCCGATGACCACTCCGGTGGGGGGCGGCATCCGCTCCCTCAACGTGGCGCTGCGCCAGGAGCTCGACCTCTACCAGTGCGTGCGTCCCGTGCAGTACTTCAAGGGCGTGCCATCGCCGCTCAAGAATCCGGAGCTGACCAACATGGTCATCTTCAGGGAGAACACCGAAGACATCTACGCCGGCATCGAATGGGCGGCCCAGTCCGAAGGCGCCCGGAAAATCATCGATTTCCTGCAGAAGGAAATGGGCGTCAAGAAGATCCGCTTCCCGGAAACCTCCGGCATCGGCATCAAGCCGATCTCGATCGAAGGGACGACCCGCATCGTTCGGGCGGCCATGAAATACGCCATCGAGAACGATCGCAAGAGCGTCACCCTGGTGCACAAGGGCAACATCATGAAATTCACCGAGGGCCTGTTCCGCGATACCGGCTACAAGGTGGCCCGGGAGGAATTCGGTGCCGAGCTGATCGACGGCGGGCCGTGGTGCAAGTTCAAGAATCCCCGGACCGGTCGGGAAATCGTGGTCAAGGACGCCATCGCCGACGCCTTCCTGCAGCAGATTCTGCTGCGTCCGGCGGAATACGACGTCATCGCCACCCTCAACCTGAACGGCGATTACATCTCCGATGCCTTGGCCGCCCAGGTCGGCGGGATCGGCATCGCCCCCGGAGCCAACATCTCCGACCAGTACGCCTGCTTCGAAGCCACCCACGGCACGGCACCCAAGTACGCCGGCCTGGACAAGGTGAACCCGGGTTCCCTCATCCTCTCCGCCGAAATGATGCTGCGCCACCTGGGCTGGAAGGAAGCCGCCGATCTGGTGATCCGCTCCATGGAAGCCGCCATCGGCGACAAGCAGGTCACCTACGACTTTGCCCGTCTCATGGAAGGGGCCAACGAGCTGTCCTGCTCGGCCTTCGGCGACGCCATGATCGCCCGCATGTAAGGGCTCGCCTCCGCTTCCCGAAGCCCCCGCCGGTCGGGGGCTTTGTTTTTGCGGCATCGTTTGCGCCCAGCGCGGACCCCGCGGCGACAGTGTAAACTCTGCCCCCAATGCCCCGTGGCATGGGCTTCCGGCCGGAACCGCGCAATGCAAGAACTGACCTACGATCTTCCCGGCGGCGTCATCGCCGCCGTGCTCTTCGTCTCCACGGCTTTGGCCGTCGATATCGGCTACCGGTTGGGCGCCCGCATGGCTTACCAAACCGAAGAGGCGATGCGCGCCCACGTGCGCACCATCCAGGGGGCCATCCTCGGCATCCTGGCCATCGTGCTCGGGTTCACCCTGTCCCTCGCCCTGCAGCGCTACGACAGCCGCTGCGAGGCGGTGGTGGCCGAAGCCAATGCCATCGGCACCGCCTATCTGCGCGCCCAACTGCTTCCCGCCGGCGTGAAGGAGAAGGCGCTGGGGGGATTGAGGGCGTACGTCGATCTGCGCGTCGAGGCCGGGCGCGCCACCCTCGCCGACCACGGCGCCCGCCAGGCCGGGGAGCGGGACACGGCGGCCGCCCAGGCGGCCCTTTGGGACATCGCGCGCCGGGCCGTGGCGTTCGATCCCGCTCCGGTGACCAGCGGACTCTTCGTCCAGGCGGTCAACGACGCCATCGACAGCGCCAGCCGTCGCGAAGCTGCGCTCGATCGCCATGTTCCGCAAGCGGTCCTGATCCTCCTCTACGCCTGCCTGCTCCTGGCCGGCGGTATCGTCGGCTACACCACGGGGATCGAAGGCCATCGCCCGTCCCTGGCCGGCTACCTGCTCGCGGCGCTCATCGTCGTCCTGGTCTTTATCACCCTGGATCTGGACCGGCCTCGGCGCGGCTTCGTCCACGTCAGTCAGAAGCCCCTGCTCGATCTCCAGGCACAAGTGCACAGTCGTGAAAACGCCGCCAATGCGTCGGCGCGCTAACGTGCCGCGGGTCCAACCGCCCCCCGCGCGACGGTCCGCCGAAGGCCGGCGGCTGGCGGGGCGCCCCGGGAAGGGGGTCTAGCTTGGCCGTCCGCGTCGTTCGTCTCGGCAGTCCGCGCCAACCGGGCGAGGGCCTGCGTATCGGCACCGTGCGCCGGCCCCCGCGCGGGGTGCCGAAGGCGCAATACGCCGCGCAGGACTGGTACGACGTCTGGTTCCCCACCCTGGCGCCCAGCGCAGACTTGGTGCGTTTCGCCCAGGGAGCCGTCAGCGACCCGGCCTGGGCGGAATTCGCTCGCCGCTATCGGGCCGAAATGGCGGCGCCGGCCTGCCGGGATGCCCTCCAACTGCTTGCCGCCCTGTCCAGGGAAAGCGACTTTTCGGTGGGGTGCTACTGCCAGGACGAAGCCCGCTGCCATCGTTCGCTGCTGCGCCAACTGCTGGCGGAGGCCGGGGCTCGCCTGATCGAGCGCGATCCGGAAACCCCATGAACCCGTCCGGGCATCCCATTGCGGTCTTCGATTCCGGACTCGGCGGCCTCACCGTCCTGCGCGCCCTGCGCGAGCGCCTGCCGCGGGAGGATTTTCTCTACTTCGCCGATACCCGCTTCCTGCCGTACGGCGACCGCCCGGAGGCCTTCCTGCGCGAGCGGGGCGTGGTCATTGCCGAAGCCCTCGCCCAGCGCGGCGCCAAGGCCTTGGTCATCGCCTGCAACACCGCCACCGCGGCGGCTGCCGAGGCCATCCGCGCCCGCTCCGCGCTGCCGGTGGTGGCCCTGGAGCCCGGCGTCAAACCCGCGGCGGCGCACACCCGCTCCGGCGTCATCGGCGTCCTCGCCACGACCCGGACCCTGGAGAGCGAACGCTTCCGCCGGCTGGTGGCCAACCATGCCGACGGCACCCGGGTCGTCGCCCAGGCCTGTCCGGGGCTCGCCGAGGCCATCGAGGCCGAGGGACCGGAAGGCGAGGGCGTCGCCGCCCTGCTCGACCGCTTCGTTGCTCCGCTCGCGGCCGCCGGCGCCGACGTGGCGGTATTGGGCTGCACCCACTACCCCTGGGTCGCTTCCGCCATCGCCGCCCGCCTGCCGACCGGCACAACGGTGATCGACACCGGGGAAGCCGTCGCCCGCCAGGTGGAGCGACGTCTAGCCGCCGACGGAACCCTGGGTGGCGGAATCGGCCACCTCGCCATCGCCACCAGCGGCGCTCCGGCGACCGTTTCAGCCACCGTCACCCGTCTGTGGGGCGAGCGGCTGGCGGTCGAGCACTGGGAACCCTGATCGCGCCGGGCGTCACCAGGGGAGCGCGGTCGCTTTCCCGCATCGTGGCAAGCAAAGCCCAAACCTGAGTTCGGTTCAAGCGATCCCCATCGTCACGAAACGGTCTTTGCGCACCCGG
>SSTA01000291.1 GCA_009469685.1 Azonexaceae bacterium
CTGGAGCGCCTGGTGGCTCTAAATGCCGAGCGCCGCCGCGAAGAAGCCGCCGGCACCATCCGCTGGCTACGCCCGGAGTTCCAGAACCCCCAGGGCGCCCGCGGCACCGTCGCCATGGACCTGGACGCCGACCTCGGCGAAGCCCCCGCCGCCAAACCCGCCAAGGCTCCCCACGCCCGGCTCCCCTGGCCCTCTACCCTGCCGGAACAAGTCCGCGCCGTCGCCGACGCCTTGGTACCCACCCCCCAGAGCGAAGCCGACCTCGCCGCCCGCTTCACCGGCAAAGGCCCGTGGAAAAAACGCCTCCCCGAAATCCTCGCCATGCTCGCCGCCCTTGGCCGCGCCCAGGCGACGGGCGCCGGCTGGCGGGGTTGATCCGCGCCCTGGACCTCATATCGCTTGCCGCGAAATAGCTAATGGATAGCCAACTGTTGTTGGGCGAACTCCTTGAAAGCCGGTGCCCAACCGTCGAACTCCAACGTCTTGTCCGTATAGTAGTTAGCGCGGGAAAAATGCTTGGCGCCAATCGATTTTGCTGAAGGAACGACGGCGCACACGTAGCCGGCTCGACGACTGATCTGGCGGCGCAGGTACAGAAGTTCCGCCTCCATCAGGCGTTCGACGGACGTTGCAGCGATAACCACCAACGGCTTCTCAACGCCCAACACGGCATCGGCCATCAGAAAACCTGTCTCTTCAATCATCTGGTCCAGAGCCAATGGCACGCCTGACTCCTTCGCAACCTCCTCTAACAGTGACACCACGCGCTCCTTGAAATCCGAAGGTTGGGGCCGCGGCCGCGGCCGGCAGGCACCATGTACCCGAAGTGCGGCTCCGACCACCTTGAACAAGGCATCTGCTACCAGCACCGGACTTGCTGAATGGGCGATGAGACTTCCGTCGTCCTCGTCGAATTCCACTCCACCGGCCAACTCATTGACCCGATCAACATCCAGCGTAGCTCCGGCCATGGAAAGCGCCAGCCAAGTATCGCCGTTATCATCGATACGGAATCCGCCATCCTCCGGACGAACGCGCAAAATCAGGTCGTCGTTAAAATCCAGGCCAAATGGCGTGTGAACCAAGAGCGAGTCTGCCTCCTGACTAATGCGGAATGCGCTACAGAGCACTTGGCGCAAGATTTCCGGGGTCATAGCAGCAATCCTCCGGCCTGTCCCATTGCGATACCGCAACGCTCGCAAAAAATCGCTGCCATCCGTTGCCTATCAGTATCCTGGCGGGGGTCAAATCGCTCCTTGGCAATCTTGAATTCAATCACGCCAGGCAACTGCCGATTCAAGAAATCCCGGCCATCCCGGCATGGTGTTAGCATATGAACCGGCTTGTGACTTGGGTGGTAGTGGAGAATTGCCAAAGGATACAAGCCCTCGTTACCCGCCTCGAATAGCCAAGCGAAAAAAGCTGTATCGGCCAACAGTACTCCGTCGCGCCATGCGAAGCATAAACGATAGGATTCGCCAACCGACAAAAGATCTGTAGCGAACATCCGACCACCTCCCATCTTTTCGAGGGGTCGCGGAAGGCGACCCCGACGCAATGGCTTGTAAGCCGGTACGTGGAGCAGTCGCTTTGACGCTAGTTTGTGCTTCTTCAGCAGCTTTTGTTCCATGGCAAGAATTATGAGTGAAGCCCTATGCTGCTTGCAAGAACGGTGGCTGAAAGGGAAAACGGAATTTCGATTCACTAGCGTTCTTGCTGGCGGCCGGCAAGAACGTTCACAATGCATTCTTCGACCAGACCTTCGCGCCATGAACATCAAGTACTTCCAGGACACCGATACGCTCTACCTCGAGTTCCGCAAGGGCAAAATCTGCGAGACCCGCGATCTCGACGAGAACACCCTGCAGGATATCGATACCACCGACCAGATCGTGGGGATCATGGTTGAACACGCCCGAGAGCGGGCCAACATTCCGCAATTCTCGTTCCAGCAGATCGCAGCATGAAGGCCCAATCCGCCAGCACGCCGGACACCGCCCTGTGGCTGGCCCGCCGTTACGACACCACGCCCCGGTACTGTCTCAATTTTCAAACCCGTTTCGACTTGAAGAAGGCCGAAAAGGATTGCGCCGAGGTGTCGCCGTTGCCGCTGGCGGCATGACGTGCTGAAACCTGTATTCTGTTGTTTTCTCGCCGCCGGGATTGTCGGCTCCGCCCACGCCGAAGCCGTCGCCTGCCACATTACCTACGGTGGCGAAACCACCGTCCTGCGCGCTGCACCCGTCGATACGGCCTACGGCGTCGGCACCACGCCGGTCGGCTCCTATTTTCAATTTCGAGTCGTCTTCCAGTCTGCCCCGCCAGACCAGGCGGCCATTCGCATCGTCGCCTACGCCGACCGCGACGAGGGGATGACGCCTGTTCACCAGGCGACGCATCCCTATCCGCCGGCGCCCGATGGGCGCTACGGCTTCACCGGCCTCAATGCCGTATACGAGCCGGTGCGCGATGGCGAGCTGCAGTACTGGTGCAGCCTGGAGGCATCAGCGCAGGAGACGGCTCGATGAAGCGTCTTGCCCCTTTGCTGCTGGGCTGGATTTTGTCGGGACCCGTCATCACCCAGGCCGAGCCGGTGAGCCTTGTCTTCGTCGGTGACATCATGCTCGACGACGGGCCAGGGAAGCTAGTCGCCGGAGGGGGCGATCCCCTGGAATCCTTCGCGGCCACCCTCCAGGACGCGGATTTTGCCATCGGCAACCTGGAGTGCCCGGTAGCCTCCATCGGCGAACCCATCGCCAACAAGATTTTCACCTTTCGTGCCGACCCGTCGGTATTGCGGGTGCTGCGAGGGCGCTTCGCCGGCCTTTCGGTGGCCAACAACCATTCCGGCGACTACGGCAAGGACGCCTTCGTGGAAACCCTAGGCCGCCTCGAAGCTGCCGGATTGCCCTACTTCGGCGGCGGCCGCAACCTGGCTGAAGCGCACAAGCCGCTGTGGCTGGAGAAAAACGGCCTGCGCATCGCCCTCCTCGCCTACAACGAATTCAAGCCCCGTTCCTTTGAAGCGGGCGCCGACTGGCCCGGCATCGCCTGGAGCGAGGACATGGATGTGGTGGCCGACATTCGCGCCGCCCGGGGCGCGGGGGCTGATCTGGTGATCCCCTTGATGCACTGGGGCTGGGAGCATGAGCGCCAGCCCTCCGAACGTCAGCGCCAATTGGCCCGGCTGATGATCGACGCCGGCGCCGACGCCGTCGTCGGTGGTCACCCCCATGTCACCCAGGGGGCGGACCATTACCGGGGAAGACCCATCGTCTATAGCCTGGGCAATTTCGTCTTTGACGGCTTCGAGTCGCCTGCCGCCCGCCAAGGCTGGGTCCTGCGGCTCACCGTGGACAAGACCGGCGTGGTCGCCTGGGAAACCCTCGCCGCCCAGATCGATGCCGGCGGGTCGCCCCACCCGGTCCCCGGTATGGCCACGCCCTGCGGCTGGGCCGGCGAAGCCGAGCCCCGGGACTGCCTCAATCCGGAGCCACCCCCGCTGGCGGTGCCGGTCGCCGATCAGTAGGCGGCGATGATGGCCAGGGTTTCGTCGTCCAGGCAATTGCGGGCGACGGAAAAGATTTCGTTCTCTTCGAACTGGACGTGCCCGTTGAGGAGATCGGCGAAACTCTCGAGAAGTGGAGCATTGGGGCTCGTAAGAGCGGAGGCCGTTTCGCGCAGCAGGCGATGCTCGACTTGGGCACGGCTGGCCAGGCCGCCATGGCCGGCCGCCTTGAGCGCGGGAAGCAGCAAGGCTTCCTCGAGGCGAAAGTGGGAATCCAACTCCTCGCTCATGAGCTTCGTCACCGCCTCGGTCATCCGGGCGATTCGCTCGGCATCGCCGCTTGCAGTCGCCAGCTTGATGTCGAGCGCCAGTTTCATCGACCGATGATGGGTGCTTGAAAGTGCAATGAATTCGCGCTGTGTTTTCATGAGGCGACATGCTAACGGGTTGATGTCTTCCCCGCTTGACTTCGGTCAACCCCGGGCCGCTTATTGATAGCGCAAGGCTTCGATCGGATCCAGGCGCGCCGCCTTGTGGGCCGGATAGAAACCGAAGAAGACTCCGACTCCCGCCGCGACGGCAAAGGCCACCAGCACGGCCCCGCCGGAAATGACGATCACCATGTCGGTGAGGGCGTTGGTCAGGAGGGCGCCGCCTATGCCCAGGGCAAGGCCGATCAGGCAACCCGCCACCGAGATGATGATGGCCTCGAGGAGGAACTGGGTGAGGATGTCCCGCTCGCGGGCGCCGATGGCCATACGGATGCCGATCTCCCGCGTCCGCTCGGTGACCGAGACGAGCATGATGTTCATGATGCCTATGCCGCCCACCAGGAGCGATACCGAGGCGATGGCGCCGAGCAGCAGGGACATGGTGCGGGTGGTTTCCGCCGCCGAGTCGGCCACCGCCGAGAGGTTGCGCATATAGAAGTCATTCTCCATGCCTTCGCGCAGGCGGTGACGCTGGCGCAGGAGGGAGACCATTTCTTCCTCCACCTGCGGCATGACCTCGGCGCTCGCCGCCTGCACCATGATCATGCGCACGGAACCGAGGAAGGGTGTGCCGAAGACTTTGCGCTGGGCGGTGGAGAGGGGAATCTGCAGGGAATCGTCCTGATCCTGCCCGTTGAGGTTCTGGCCCTTGCTGGCCAGCACGCCGATGACGGTGAAGGGGCTGCCCTGGATGCGGAAGGTCTTGCCAATGGGATCTTCGTCGCCGAAGAGATTTTCCGCCACGGTCTTGCCGATGATGGCGACCCGGGTCGCCGAGCGCACGTCGGAATCGCCGAAGGCATGGCCCTCGACTACGCTCCACGAGCGGGCATCGAGGTAGGCCGGCACGGTGCCGACC
>SSTA01000292.1 GCA_009469685.1 Azonexaceae bacterium
ACCCGCCCCAAGGACGGGGGTGATCCGGGCTGGCGACCGATTTCCTGGGACGACGCGCTCGCTCTCGCGGGCGATCGACTCAATTCAGCAGGCCCCCGGGCCACCGCGTTTGCAGTCGCTACACCCAGCGGTACCGCCATCGCCGACAGCTTCGGCTGGATCCATCGGCTCGTCCACCTGTGGGGCAGCCCCAACCTGGTTTTCGCCACCGAGAATTGCAACTGGCATCGGGATTTCACTCCGCGCCTGACCTGGGGGGATACGCTGGGTCCCCCGGACTTTGCGCAGGCCTCCACCATAGTCTTGTGGGGGGCCAACCCGGCGGCGACTTGGCTGGCCCAGGCCGAACGCATCCGGGCCGCCCAACGCCGTGGGGCACGCCTCCTGGTTGTCGACCCGCGCCGGGCGGGCCTTGCCGGAGGAGCCGACTGCTGGATACCGGTTCGCCCAGGCAGCGACGCCGCTCTCGCTCTGGGTCTCATCCGTCTATTGCTCGCCGGCGGCCATGCCGATGTGGACTTCCTGCGGCGCCATTCGGACGCCTTCGACCCTGCGCCGGAGGGGTCCGGAACCGTCCTCGAGCGCCTGGAAGCCGAGGTCGCCCCCTGGACACCGGAGCGCATCGCCAAGGTCTGCGGAGTCGCGTCCGAAGACCTGAAGCGCGCCGCCGAGCTGCTCGCCGTCCGGCCCGTCTCGCTCGTGACCTGGACCGGCACCACCCAGCAGCCGAATGCGACGGCCGCCAACCGGGCGATCCACTGCCTTTACGCCCTGACGGGCAGTCTGGGACGGCCCGGGGGCAACCGCTGGTTCCCACGACCGGCAGTGAAGGATATCGCCGGCTTCGGAGACGTCTCGCCCACCATCCGCTCGCAGGCGCTGGGCCTGGACGATCGTCCGCTAGGACCCCCTTCGCGGGGATGGATCACCAGCCGCGACCTGTTCCGCACGGTAATGACCGGCGACCCCTATCCCGTGCGCGCCCTGGTCGCCTTCGGCAGCAATTTCCTGGTTTCCAAGCCCGCCACCCGCCATGCCGAAGCAGCCCTCGCCAGACTAGACTTTTTCTTGCAGACCGAACTTTTCGAAACACCCACTGCCCGCTGGGCCGATCTGCTCTTGCCCGCAGCCTCGTGTTGGGAACGCGAGGGGCTGCAGGCCGGATTCCTGGCGGACGGACCCGCCGAAGCCCATATCCAGTTGCGCCCGGCCGTCGCCCGGCCTCCCGGCGACGCCTGGCCGGATACCCGCATCGTCTTTGCCCTCGCTCACCGATTGGGTCTTGCCGACGCCGTTTTCGCCGGGTCGCCGGAAACGGGGCTCGCCCAGATCCTTGCCCCCTGCGGGCTCACTCCCGCTGACCTTCGCACCACTCCCCGCGGACTCTGCGCACCCCGGCTCACCGCAGAGGCACCTCCCCCGCGAGTCTCCCTGTGGAGCCGCGATCTCACCGCCATCGGAGCCGATGCGCTGCCCTCGGCAAGCAACCCGGAGCCTGACCCGACTTTTCCTTTTCTGCTCACCTGTGGCAAGACGGCGGCCTATTGCCACAGCCAGTTCCGCCAACTGCCCAGCCTGCGGCGGCGCCAGCCCAGGCCCGAGGCCGAGCTTGCTCCCGACGTGGCCGCCGCTCGAAATATTGCCGACGGCGACCCCATCGTTGTGCGAACCGCCCAGGGCGAGATGCACTGCCATGCCCGCCTCAACCCGGACCTGGCGGCAGGAACGGTCTGGGCCCAGTACGGCTGGTGGGATTCCCGGCGGCCGGTGGATTACAACGCCTGCATGGACGGCGAGCTATTCGATCCGGTAGCGGGGAGTAACGCCTTGCGCGGCGTCGGGTGCGACATACTGCGAGACGACCGTGGGAAGACGGCCTAGGCTTCCCGCCTCCGGACCCCGCGTCTAATTCCCGGCGAAGTTCGCCCTCCCTCGGGGCGTGCAAGGCCAAACCGCTTCCAGTCGCGTGCACTTACGACTAAAGTTAGGGCTCTTTGCGTCGTTGATTCGGTAACTTTACAGAAATCATTCACCATGAAGATCAATCTGCCCGTCACCAACAACGAACTCCTG
>SSTA01000051.1 GCA_009469685.1 Azonexaceae bacterium
AGTTTGTCTTCGAAATACGGCTGGATCGGCAGCAGGGGAAATCCGCTGACTTCGGTATCCAGGTTGACGACCAGCGGTTCCGCCTGGACGTCGCCGCCGATTTTCAGGCTTCCCTTCTGATTGATTCGCCCGCTCACGCGCAAGGCGGCCTTGCTGCCCGGAACAGTGGAAAACCCTTCCAGACTGAGGGCCAGCGAGTCCAGCGTCTGGGTCGAGCGATCTTTCAAGCCCTCTTCGCGATACTGGACGCTCCCCCCGGCCATCGCAATCCGAGTGGCCGAAACTTTCCAGGCGGGCGCCGTCGTCTCCGCGGGGCCGGTCTTCAGCAAAGGCCCCTGGGGCAGCTTCAAGGCTTTCTGGCGATCGCGAATCACCTCCAGGGCAGGCCCCGTGAGCGTCACTTCGCCCAGGTCGGCCAGCCGCTGGCCGAGGTCGATCCGCGCCCCCTTGATCTCCCCGCGCTTCAGGCGCAAGGGTGAGCCCGCATCCAGGGACCAGGAAGCATCGAGTTCGACCGGGTGAGCAAAATCACCATCCAGGTTGCGCAAGTGAACGCCCACCTCCGCCAGAGTGGCAAGCCAGGGTGAGCCCCGGGTCTCGTCCCGCCAGCGTAGCGTGGCCCCCTCGACGGCAACGTCCGCCACCGACCAGGCGACCGCCGGACCGCCCGGACCGGCCTTCTTCGGCTCCGCGCCTGCAAGACGACCCGCCAGATCCTGCCAATTGAGGGTCCCCTGCGGAGTCCCCCTCACCTGGAGATCGAGACCGGCAAGGCGGACCTGCGCGACGGCGAAATGCCGTTTGAGAAGATCGGCATCCACGCCTTCCAGATCCAGGCGCTTCCAGGCGATCAGCGGTCTCTCCTCAGCCTCGCGCACCACCAGATCGTTCAAATGGGCGGCCCCGGTCACTTTCAGGGTGGCCGGGGCATCCTTGTCCTGACGGAAGACGAGTTTAAGCTCGGTGTCCAGGCTCCCGCCGACCAGGGCGAAGGGAAGTTTGACCGGCGAATAGGGCAGGTAGCGGACCAGGTCCACCTTGTCCAGATCGAGGCTCAGTTCGCTTTCATGGGATTCCGAAAACGGCTTGCTACGGCCTTCGAGGACCAGCGGGGCATTATTGACTGTGGCGGAGAAGTGGGGATCGACCTCGATCTCGGCGTGGTAGGGCAGGCTGGAGACGAAGGGCAGGGTGAGCGTCAGATCGCCTACGGTATGCGTGACTCCGGCGAATCGGTCGTCGAGGGCGATGCGCCCGCCGGTGATGCGGATGTTGCTGACCGCGAACCGCGGCGTGGGATCGTCGGAAGGACGGGTCCATTCGTCGATGAGGTCGGAAATGTCATAGCGGTTCCCTTCCAGGCGGGTCACCGCCAGGCGGGGCCCCTCAAGCTGAAAGTCGCGGACCACCGGTCCGCCGCGAAAGAGGGAGGAAGCTTCGAGATTGACGAAGAGGCGATCGAATCCCGCCACCTCGTTGCCGGCCTCCGATTGCACGGATAGACCCGTGAGTTCCGCCGTCAGCGCGTAGGGATGGATGGACAGCCCCGCCAGCACCACCTTGCGATGAAGCGCCTCCGTGGCTTTTTTCTCGATGAGGGACTTGACCAGGGGTGGGGCAGCGAGAAAACCCAGGACGCCGAAGGCCACGATGGCGCCGAAACTCCACCCCAGCGCCCGGCGAAACCGGGAGGAGGACACCCCGGCGCGAATGCGCCCGGAAAGGGAAGCGGCCATGGAAACTCCTCGCACAAGATAACTGGAATGCCGCGGGAATTGTAGCCGAGACGGTTCGGCCCGGGCGGCCCCCGACAGCCAATTTCGGGAACAATCCCGTGCCGGACAGCGCCTTTAACGGTAAAATCCGGGCTTTCCGAATTCCACTTCCGGGGCTCCCGATGGACATCAAGAAAGTACTCATCCTGGGCGGTAGCGGCTTTGTCGGTACCTACATCACCAACCGGCTCGCCGATCGCGGCGTCGCGGTCACCATTCCCACCCGGCGGCGGGAGCGGACCAAGGCCCTGATCATGCAGCCCAATGTGGAGATGGTCGAAGCCAACATCCATTGCGAAAAGACTCTCGCCGAACTGGTGCGTGGCCAGGATGCAGTCATCAACCTGGTCGGCATCCTCCACAGCCGGGACGTCAAGCTGCCCTACAGCCGGGACTTCGCCGAAGCCCACATCGAACTGCCGCGCAAGGTGATCGCCGCCTGCAAGGCGTCCGGCGTGCGCCGCCTGGTCCATATGAGCGCCCTCAAGGCCGATCCCAACGGACCGTCTGAATACCTCTGTTCCAAGGGCGACGGCGAAGCCCTGGTCCTTGCGGCGCAAGGCGATCTGGACGTCACCGTCTTCCGTCCCTCGGTGATCTTCGGCCTTGGCGACTCCTTCCTTTCCATGTTCGCCGGCGTCCTCGGCAAGCTGCCGTTCTTCCCCCTCGGCTTTGGCCAAGCCCGCTTCCAGCCAGTCTGGGTGGCCGACGTCGCCGATGCCTTCGTCGACTCCCTCGGCGACGCCAGTACCTACGGGCAGGCGTACGACCTCTGCGGTCCGACGGTCTATACCCTGCGGGAGCTGGTGGATTACACCCGCGGGCTCTGCGGTAGCCAGGCCCGCGTCATCGCCCTCTCCGAAGGCTGGGCCTATCTCCAGGCCGGGATCATGTGGCTCTCGCCGAAACCCCTGATGTCTCCCGACAACCTGCGTTCGATGGAGGTCGACAGCATCGCTGGCGAAGGCCATCACCCCCCGCCGGGATGGCACCCGGCGGCACTGGAGTCGGTGGCGCCGACCTACGTTGGCAAGGTCTTGCCCAAGCGCAAGCTGGACTCTTTCCGCTACCGGGCCGGCCGCTAAGCGGGCACCCGCCAAGCCGAAATCTTGGCTACGCCGCTGACCGTAGGAGACGACCTACCGTTTGCGCGGCGCCTTGGCCTCACGCCTGAACCGGTGCGCGAATCGCTTCGCCGATGAAGATCTACGTCGTCGGCGGCGCGGTGCGCGATGAGCTGCTTGGCCGGCCAGGGGCCGATCGGGACTGGGTGGTGGTCGGAGCCACACCGCAAGACCTGCTCGACCGCGGCTTTCTTCCGGTGGGCCGCGACTTCCCCGTTTTTCTGCATCCCACGACGCGGGAGGAGTACGCCCTGGCTCGTACCGAGCGCAAGACCGCGCCGGGCTATCATGGCTTTGTCTTTCACGCGGCACCCGACGTCAGCCTCGAGGACGATCTCGCCCGCCGCGATCTCACCATCAATGCCATGGCCCGCGGCGAAGACGGCGTCCTGGTGGACCCCTATGGCGGCCGGACCGACCTGGAGGCACGGGTGTTGCGCCACGTCGGGCCAGCCTTCGCCGAGGATCCGGTCCGCATCCTGCGGCTCGCCCGCTTTGCTGCCCGCTATGCCGATTTTTCTGTCGCTCCGGAATCCCTGGCCCTCTGCTCCGCCATGGTGGCCGCCGGAGAGGCCGACCACCTGGTCCCCGAGCGGGTCTGGCAGGAGCTTGCCAAGGGGCTGCTCGAAGACCGCCCTTCCCGCATGATCGCCGTGTTGCGGGACTGCGGCGCCCTGCAACGCCTGCTCCCGGAGGTCGACGCCTTGTTTGGCGTGCCGCAGCGGGCCGACTACCACCCGGAAGTCGATTGCGGCCTGCATACCCAGATGGTCGTCGACGCTGCCGCCCGCTTCGGCTATGGCTTGCCGGTACGCTTCGCTGCCCTGACCCACGATCTCGGCAAGGGCACCACGCCGACCGACATCCTGCCCAGGCACCACGGCCACGAAGCGCGCAGCGTCGCCCTGGCGGAAGGGCTCTGCACCCGGCTCAAGGTTCCCAACGAGTGCCGCGACCTTGCCTTGCTGGCCGCCCGCTGGCATGGCGACATACATCGCGGTGGCGAATTGCGGCCGGCGACCCTGGTACGGATGCTGGAGCGTACCGACGCCTTCCGCCGGCCGGAGCGCTTCGACCAGCTCCTCGAGGTCTGCCGCTGCGATTTCGTGGGCCGTCAGGGGCAGGAAAGCGCATCCTATTCGGTTCCCGAGCGCCTGCGCGCCGCACTCGCTGCGGCGCGCAGCGTCGATGCCGGGGCAATCGCCCGCAGTGCAGAGCAAGCTGCGGCCATTCCGGAACTGATTCATCGTGCGCGAGTCGCAGCGGTTTCCCAGGCGCTCGCACCGCCTCGGGACACGGAATAGGCGTAGCGGCACCATCCGCTTCAACCCGATTGCCGTGCCCGCTCCAGACCGTGCGCCGTGTGGCGCCTCCGAAGATAAACGGCGTCGATCAGGATGGCAGCCTGACACCCTCGTCGGGCGTGAAGAAGGGAAGCCATGAAACCTGAGATGGCGGCGGCCGCTCTCGGTCTGGCGCTGATGTCAGGAGCGCTTTGGGGCCAAGGACTTGAGCCGGACGAGCGGCGTCAGGAAGCGGCCACACCGGATTTTGCCGCAGATACGTTCACCGGGGATTGGAACGGTCTGCGGACGCGGGCTGCACGAAGCGGCTATCTCCTGGAGGGCGGAATCAGAGTCGATAGCTTCCGCAATCGGGGAGCCCGCCAAGACGGCACGCGGACGATCACCCATCTCGATCTGAAACTTGGGCTCAACCTTGAGGAGATCGCCGGCTGGAGGGGTACCACCGCCTTGATCAATGTCATCAACGATACGGGCCGCGGACCCCAAGCCGATCTGGTTGGGGGATTGGTGGGAGTGTCCGGGATCGAGGCCGACGCTCCGCCGACGACCCGGCTGTTCAACGCCTGGGTCCAGAAGCGCCTGTGGGACGATCGTCTGGCGGTCCTCTTCGGCCTCTATCCCATCGACAGCGAATTCTTCACCATGGAGTCAGCGAGTGTCTTCATCCAACCCCAGTACGGAACGCCGGCCGATCTGGCGCTGACCCACGAACCCTCGATCTTCAATCACTCAGCCCTGGGCCTGCGGGTACGTTGGGCCATCGACAGCGCCGCCTACGTCATGGCCGCCGTACTCGACGGCGTGCCAAACGATCCGCACCACCCCAGGCGGACGCGTATCCACCTCTCGTCCGACGATGGCTCTTTCCAGATTGCCGAATTGGGTTGGCACCCGGAGCCCGACAACAAGGACCTCGCCGGTCACGTGAAGCTTGCGCTGGGTTTCTGGGGCTATAGCCGGCGCGAGCCCGATCTCGAATCGGGAAAAGCCAAACGGCCGATCGGAGCTTATGTGCTCGGCGAACGCAAATTGCTGAGCCTCAACGCAGAGAGTTCGCGCATCGTGACCGGCTTTGCCCGCTGGACGTGGAGCGAAGGGAAAACCACGCCTTTGCGGAATAGTTTCAATCTCGGCCTGCGCGTCCAAGGGCCCATGGCGTCGCGTCCGCAGGACGTCCTAGGCATTGCCTGGACGACCGCCAATACCGCTTCCGCCTGGCGAGCCCGGGAGGTCGCCGTTGGGTTAGCCGAGCCCGATCGCCGGGAGTCCACTCTGGAATTGACCTATCGCCTGGCGCTCACCAAGGCCCTGGCGATCCAGCCCAATTTCCAGTTCATCCGCAATCCCGGCGCCCACGCCGGGATCCCGAATGCGCACCTCTTGGGCTTCCGATTCGATCTCGCCCTTTGACCGCGGTGACTTGGCGTTAGCTGAACGCCGCCGTGCTTCCGGCACCAACTCCCACCGAAACCGGCCAGAAAGAGTAGGGACAAGTGCGCCTCATGGGCAAGATTCCTGTTCGGTCAGCGGATCGCCCAAGATCGGGCGGATGGCTGGACTGACCGGAATGCTGATTGCTGCCCCACGGCTCGTCGCATACGCTTTCCCCTGGGGTCCGGACACTTCGATGATAGAATCGCCGGAGTCGACGGTGGGAACCGCTGCCACGACCCAGAAGGCGGCTCTCGGAGACGCCGATGCCGGCATCAGGCGATGCGCTCGAGCGGGTGACGCCCTACCTGATTCGCGACGGCGCCGGAGAAGCCAGTCGCGGCCTCCCGAGGCGTCGGCCCCCTCGCCTCCAAGGATGGCGCTTGCCAATAGACCAATGATCATCACGCAGCGCATCTCGGGCCTCGAAGTCCACTCCTGCAAGCCTTCCCGGCCCCTCGCGGGAGCGCCTCCCCTGGTCTTCATCCACGGCGCCTTCGCCGGTGGCTGGATGTGGGTGGATACCCTGCTCCCCGCCCTCGCCGAAGCCGGCTATCACGGCCACGCCCTTTCCCTGCGCGGCCATGGCGGCAGCGACGGCCATGACGAGATCGACTGGCACTCGATCGCACACTACGTGGATGACGTCGAATCGATCATCGCCTGGCTGGGGGGCGATGTGGTCCTGATCGGTCACTCGATGGGCGGCTTCGTCGCCCAGAAGATTCTGGAGCGGCGCCATGTCGCGGGTGTCGCCCTGGTCTGCTCGGTACCGCCGCAGGGCCTCGTCGCTGCCCAGTTCCATTTGATGCTGGCCAAACCGGGACTGTTCCTCGAACTCAACCGCATCCTCGGCGGAAACCATACGGATACCTTCGTCCTGCGCGAAGCCCTCTTCGCCGGCGAAGTTCCCGAAGCCATGCTGCAACGCTGGCTGGGACAAATGCAAAGAGAGTCCCATCGGGCCATTTGGGACATGTCGATGTTCAGCCTCCCCAACCTGTCGCGCATGGCGCGCCCGCCGATGCTGATTCTGGGCGCTGAGAAAGATCTGCTGGTGCCCGCCTTCCTGGTCCAGAGTACCGCCCATGCCTATGGTCTCCCCTGCCACATCTTCCGCGGCATGGGTCATGCGGTGTCCCACGAAAAAGAATGGCCGCTCGTGGCGGCCGCGCTCAGGGAGTGGCTAGACGCCCTCAGGCCGTGATATCGACGGCGTTGCCGAGATGCGCGGGGTTGCTGCTCCCGACCGGCTGCGGCAGGGCTTCGATCAGGCGCTGGGCGGACTGTTCCTCGAGGTCCAGCGTCTTCTTGAGCGTGAGCAGCGCTACCGCATCTCCGGTGCGGGCAGCGGAGAGGGCGGTGGTAAGGCTACCGATGCCTGACAGATCCATGGTGAACTTGCTCGCTACGGGAAAGGCGAATACTGTTAGTGTAGTTCATGAAGTTCAGAAAACAATGGCGGCCCCGGAAAACAAACCCTCCCTCGAAGCCGTGATCGGCGAAGCCATCCGCGCCAAGCGTGACGGCCACACCCGCGATCAATCCGAATGGGAAGCGATGGCCGACGATCTGTTGCGCGACATCGAATCCTTCGACCTCGACCTCGCCGAGCGGCGTGCCCGGAGCGAGGAGGTTACGGTCAAACCGGCCGGACTCCTGGAAACGGGCATCGTCTTCCCCACCATCGCCCCCGACTCCGCCGAACGGCCGGCGGCCATACCCAAACCCAAAGGCGCCGCCCATCAGGACAAGGTGGACTCGGGTGTCGCCGCCCGCAGCAATTTTCTCCAGGAACTGAGGGCCCAGGCCCGGGAGCGGCAGCAGCAGGATCACCTGGAGGCCACCCAGCGCACCCAGGCCAACGAAACCCTGGACCGCCGGCTGCGCCAGATCTTCCTTTACTTGCACGAGCTCGTCCAGCAACTCAATATCCTTCGGCCCACCATCGATCGCCAGTATGAGATCGTCAGCGGGGCCTTGTTCAAGGACTTGGTGTGGCAGGAAGGCTTCGCCGACTATCGCACCCAATCCCAAAGCAGCGGCGCCCTCATCGAGATGGTCACCTTTTCGTTCCAGCTCGCGTCGCCCCGCAAGATCAAGGCCCAGTTCGACGGCCCGGCCGCCGACCGCTTCAGGAAGCGCATCTTCGATTTCGGTCTGCGCTTTCAAGTCAACGAGCGCCACAACCAGCGCCGCCAAGTGTTGTTGGCAGATTTTGAAATCGATTCGGAATTCGGGGTCAGCGCCCGTTGGCGGGCCGATTACAACGCGGGGATCATCCGCCTCGAATCGCGCAACCTCGAGCGCCTGGGCAACTACACCTACCTCGTGTCCCCGGATTGCGTCGATCAGGAGCTCATGGACCAGTTCGGGCACCTGATCCTCGGCCAGCCCAACCGATTTCAGCACCTCTGCCGGCGCTGAAGCTTTAGAGGCGGCCGCTCCGGTCGCCCTGGGCAAAACCGCGCAGCGCTTCCCCGCTTCCGCGGCCAAAGGCAATCACCTTGAAGAGCTCGCCCATCTCATGGGGCAGCACGAGCTTGTTGACCGCCCCTGCCCCCCGAATGTAGTCGGGCGTATCCGCCGGCAGCCGGGAGAGCTGGTCGAGAATGCCGCAATTGAGCAGGAACTGGCCTTGGGTCGCGTAGCCCTGGATCTCCAGACCGGCTTCGTGGGCCGCCAGCGCGATGGCGGTGAAGTCCACGTGGGCGGTGATGTCCTGCAGACCAGGCAGCCAGAGCGGATCGCCATGGGCGTGGTGCCGGTAGTGGCACATCAGGGTACCGCCCGTCCGTTGGGGATGATAGAACTCCCGGCGGGGAAAGCCGTAGTCGAGGAGCAGGATGCTCCCGGCGTCGAGGATCTCGCCCCAGGCGGCGACCCAGGCCTCCGCAGCCAGCCCGATTTCGCTCTGATAACCATCTTCCCAGCCCATTTCCTGGGCGAGGGCCTGCGCCCGCCCCGCCAGACGCCCCGTGGCCGGCCGCTCTTCCCAAGCCAGTCCGCCCTCTGCCGCCACGATACCGCGCTCCCAGGCGGCTCCCTGACGCCAGGTCACCACGTGGACCGGAAAGGCATCGAGCAGTTCGTTGCCGACGACCAGGCCGGAAAATCGCTCGGGCAACCGGTCGATCCAGGCCACCCGGGGGAGGAAATCGGGCACCGCCGCAGCCAGGGTCCGCCACTGGCGCTCGCGCAGGTCTGCGGAGAGATCGAGGATCAGATAGCGTTCGGGGAGAGTTCCATTTTCGCCCATCGCCGTCAGGAGATCCGCCGCCAGCCGTCCCGAACCGGCGCCCACTTCGAGCACGATAGGGGCGCTTGCCGCCAGAACCTCGTCAACCTGAACCGCCAGAGCCCGGGCGAACAAGGGCGTCATCTCCGGTGCGGTCACGAAATCCCCGGCCGAACCGAATTTTCTGGCGCCGGCCGCGTAGTAGCCCAGGCCCGGCGCATGGAGAACTTCGGCCATGTAGTTGGCGAAGGAAAGCCAACCGCCGGCGGCGGCGATACGACCGGCGATGTGGTCGCCGACCCGCCGGCTATGCGCCAGGGCGTCGTCGGAAGGAAGGGGGAGAGTCATGGCCAGCCCAAGAAAGGTCGCATTCTACCCTGGCGGCCGCACTGTCCCCAGTGCCGGTTGGCTTGTGTTATTTTCCACCTGAGCCCCTTACCGCTTCGGGCCAGCCAGTACCCACCACGCCCGGGAGCCGACCATGAAGATCGTCCAGACCGTTGCCCATAGCCCTCTGGAGATCGGCAACGCGATTGCCGGTCTCGGTTCAGGCCAACCGGCTCTCATCCTCGTCTTCGGTGCAGTCCGCTACTTCGAAGACGGTAGCCTGGCTACGGAGCTGGGCCGGGCCTACCCGAGGGCCGCCTTGCTCGGCTGCTCCACCGCCGGGGAAATCACCGCCGACGGCGTGGGAGACGGCAGTTGTACCCTGACCGCGGTTTCCTTTGCGAATTCCCGCCTCACCCACGGCAGTACCGCCATGGCCGGGATGGAAGACTCTTACGCCGCCGGGGAACGCCTTGCGCGGGCAATCGCCGATCCCGAGCTGCGGGCGGTGCTCGTCCTCGGACCGGGAATCCAGGTCAATGGCAGCGGTCTGGTGGACGGCATGACCGCGGTCCTGGGCAACGAGGTTCCAATCACGGGCGGTCTGGCGGGAGACGGCGGGGCCTTTCGCCAGACCTTTACCCTCGGAACCGGCGGCATCTCGGACCGCGCCGTGGTAGCCGTCGGATTGTGCGGCGAAGACCTGCTCTTCGCCCATGGCTCTTTCGGCGGCTGGGAACCCTTTGGCCTCCCCCGCCGGGTGACCCGTTGCGCCGGCAACGTGCTCTACGAACTGGACGGCGAACCCGCGCTGGCGGTCTATCGACGCTACCTCGGCGCCCACGCCAGGGACCTCCCGGCTTCCGGATTGCTTTTCCCCTTCGCGATGCTGGATGCCGATCACCAGTCCCAGGGTCTCATCCGCACCATCCTGGGAATAGACGAAATCACCGGCAGCCTGACCCTGGCCGGAGAAATCGACCCCAACGGTTATCTCAAACTCATGCACGCAACCACCGACAAGCTGGTAGGCGGGGCCGAAGTCGCCGCCGCAGCGGCCCACGCCATGCTCGTCGAGAATGGCGGCGGCCTGGCCATCCTGGTCAGCTGCGTCGGCCGCAAGCTGGTGATGGGCAGTCGCGTCGACGAGGAGGTCGAAGCGGTGAGCGCGGTCTTCGGCCATAGAGCGGTGCTCGGCGGTTTCTATTCCTACGGCGAGATCAGCCCCTACACGCCCGGAGCTTCCTGCAAACTGCACAATCAGACGATGACCGTCACCTACCTGGGCGAACGTTGACCGGCAATGCACAAAGGCCTGTTCAGCCAATTGCGGCGCTCCTTCGGGGTCTCCGATACGGCCCAGGTC
>SSTA01000293.1 GCA_009469685.1 Azonexaceae bacterium
CGCCTACCTGGGTACCCGCGCGGACTTCTCCCAGCAGGTTGCCCAGGGCAAACTCAATGGACTCACTGCAACGAGCGTTCCGCTAGCCTATTCGCTGACCGCGGAATACGCGGACGGCAACGACACGCGCCCGAACAGCAATACGTTCCAGGCTCATGGAACGAACATGACCATCGGCCTCGGTACGCGCCCAGTGTACGACACCGGGATCTTCTATTTCGGCAATCTTGTCGACGTCAAGGGGCACTTTTCTGATCCGACTCAGTTGCCCGACGCAGGCCTGAGTGTAAAGACCGACCGCCACGATCTGGGCATCGGCTATCGCATTGCACCCGAGAACCAGCTTTGGGTCAAACTTGGCACCGGGGACCAGCGCACCCGCCTGGCTGGCAGCCAGATCGATGCGACCAACGCAACGGCATTGAGCATTCCGGCGGTACTCGCCACGACGCAAAACGCAACACTGCAGGGCAACGCCGCCGACGTGAAGCAGGATGACGGCCAGTTTCGGCATAGCTTTGCACTGTGGGGAAAAACGCGGATCACCTGGGGATATGGGGACTCGCGCGATCGGATGTCGCTATCCAGATTGCAGCTGTTTCCGACCACGCTGACGAGCGTCGGAGGCTGCCTGGCACTTGGTCTCGCGTCGCCTTGCGCCGCCGTCATTCCGATGCAAACCGCCGTGCGACGAGATCTGCGGTCCACCGACCTTTTCGCATCGCTGACCGCCGCGCTGTCCGAATCCTTTGATGTGCAGTACGACCTCGACTACCAGCGTATCCACACCACGGGCAACGTCACTCAATCCGGAATCATCACGGTCACTGGTACGCCCAGCATTCCGCTGTTCACCCAAGTCCAAACGGAACGGGACACTTTCGACGAACTCAACCACCGTATCGGCTTCCGCTTTGGTTTCGCACCGGGACAAACCCTGCGCGCAGCCTACCAGCGCTGGCGCCGCCCCTTCGGTCCCGGCTCGCTCGGCCTCACCGAAACGGCAGGCATTCCGATCGAGGATCGCCTGGTCGACGCTGGCGGACTCCTGCGGCGTGGAAAGCTCCGTCTCGACTGGGAACTCAGCCCTACACAGTTCCTCCAGTTCGGAATCGACAGGCGGGAGGTCAATAACCTGCAAAGTGTGGCCATGCCCTTCTTCCGCCAATTCGGGCTGACGGAACTCGCGGCCCTCAGGGCGCGCAAGCCGGTATTCGACGAAGCCTTCGACGAACTCGAGCGAACCCCCACCTTTGGTGAAGGAAGCGTATCCAGCGGCAGTGTCGCCGGCAACGTCATGCTGGCGGACCAAACCACGCTCGCCGCGCGATACCAGCTTGCCTCCAGCCGCAATACATCCTTGGCATTTGCCGGACGCAAGGTCCCGCTCATTCCGACGCACTTTTTCAATCTGTCGCTATTCCATGACTTCGGCAACCGCTGGCTGGCAAGTACCTCCGCCACCTATCGGTCGAGCCGGTACCGTGACGAAGCCAATGCGAACTCGCTCGACGCAGGGTGGATACTGGGCTTCCGGACGTACTGGGAGTCCTCGGACCGTCGCTGGCTGATCGAGGCCGCGCTGAACAATCTGCACTCCAACAAGAACGCGGCAGTCGAACGCCGCGTCGCCTTCGATCTCACCTCCACTTACCGATTCTAAGTCTCACGTCGCGCGCCCTTCCCCCGATGGCGAACTCTTGCGCGAAAACCAAAGGAGAAGCGAAATGACCTCCGAAAATACCACTGGCAACCAGATCGTTTTCGTCGCTGGCAGTCTCAGTGATCTCGACGCCTTGCTCGGCAGCTTCGACTCCGAGTTCGAGGTCATCGTCCTCGATCCGGGCCAGGATGGTCTCGCGCAGATTGTCGCGGCGCTGGCGAATCGCTCGGGGCTCGATGCGATCCATATCGTGTCCCACGGCGCTGAAGCGGCGCTCTGGCTGGGGTCGACGATCCTCACCGGGGACAACCTCGCTTCTCACGCGACCGAATTGCAGTCAATCGGCGCGGCGCTATCCAGTGGCGGGGACCTGCTGCTGTATGGCTGCGATGTCGCAGCCGGC
>SSTA01000294.1 GCA_009469685.1 Azonexaceae bacterium
AGGCCAGATCGTCCTCGGCGGTGCCGGGGGCGAGCAGATGATCTGAGGCCTCTCTCGGGCACACCATGCCGGCCTACATCCCCAAGGAACAACTGGAAAGCTACCGTCGTTGGCAGGCCGACGCTTTCGACCGCCCTGCCGAGCCAGAAGCGACCCCGGTGCCGGAAGAAGTGGCATCGGAACCGACGACCAGCGATTCCGAGATGGTCAGCGGTATCGACCTCCCGACGGCTGAGGATATCGAACGCATTCACGAGGAAGCGCGTGCTGCGGGCCACGACGAGGGCTACCAGGCAGGCTTCGCAGCCGGCCTCGAGTCGGCCCGGGCCGAGGCGGAACGCCTGGCCGCCCTCGCCGACAACTTGGTCGGTTCCCTGGCCGAGTTCGACCAGACTCTGGCCGACGACGTTCTGGCCCTGGCGGTGGAACTGGCGGGCCAAGTTCTGCGGCGCAGTCTAGCCGTCGACTCCGATGCGCTTGTACCGGTGGTCAGGGAAGCCCTGGCGGCCCTCCCGATGCACCATGGTCACGTCGTGGTGCACGTCCATCCCGATGATGGTGCCAGCCTGCGCAGCCATTTGGGTGAAACCTTCGCCCATAGCGGATGGCAGATCGTGGACGATCGCGAGATCTCCCCCGGCGGCTGTTTCCTCAAGGCCGGCAGCAGCGAAGTGGACGCCACCCTGGAAACCCGCTGGAAGCGCGTCCTGGAAGCGATCGGAGCGGCTCCCTCCGAGGAACGGCGGGACGAGCCGTGAGCGGTCTTCCCGACCATACGGGACGATTGCGGGAGTTTCTTGCCAACTGCCGCGGCGTCGTGGCCAATGTCCAGCCCCTCTGGCCCATCGGACGCCTGACCCGGATCAACGGTCTGGTCATGGAAGCCGCAGGGCTCAAACTTCCCCTGGGGAGTTCCTGTCGCATCGTGCCGGCGGGGGGCACTCCGGTGGAAGCGGAAGTCGTGGGTTTTGCGGGGGAAAAGCTCTACCTCATGCCCTCCGACGACGTCTATGGCCTCTCCCCGGGAGCCCAGGTGATCGCCATGGAATCGCCCAATCATTCGCCCCGGATCGGCGCACTGACCCCACCGCGCCGGCGTGCCATAGACCGGGCGAAGCTGGTGCCGGTAGGTGAGGGACTCCTGGGTCGCGTCGTGGATGGGGTAGGTCGTCCCCTGGATGGACGCGGCCCGCTCGCCAGCCAGGTGATGCGCCCGCTCCAGAGCCGTCCCACCAACCCCATGGCCCGGGCGGCGATTTCCCAACCGCTGGACGTGGGGATCCGCTCCATCAACTCCCTGCTCACCGTAGGCCGCGGTCAGCGCATGGGACTGTTCGCCGGCTCCGGGGTCGGAAAGTCGGTTCTGCTGGGCATGATGGCGCGCTATACCGAGGCTGACGTGATTGTCGTCGGCCTGATTGGCGAGCGTGGCCGCGAGGTGAAGGAATTCATCGACCAGATTCTCGGCGATGAGGGCATGCGTCGAGCGGCCGTGGTTGCCGCTCCCGCCGATACAGGCCCGCTCATGCGGCTCCAGGGTGCCGCCTACGCCACCTCCATCGCCGAGCACTTCCGCGACCAAGGCAAGCAGGTCCTGCTGATCATGGACTCCCTGACCCGCTATGCCATGGCCCAGCGGGAAATTGCGCTCGCCATCGGCGAACCGCCGGCCACGCGGGGCTATCCACCTTCGGTCTTTGCCCGCCTGCCGCAATTGGTCGAGCGGGCCGGCAACGGCCCCGAAGGCGGCGGCTCGATTACCGCCTTCTACACCGTCCTCACCGAGGGCGACGACCAACAGGATCCCATTGCCGATTCGGCCCGGGCGATTCTCGACGGCCACGTGGTCCTCTCCCGCGCCTTGGCCGATTCCGGACACTACCCCGCGGTGGACGTGGAGCAGTCGATCAGCCGCGCGCTGGTGAGTCTGGTCTCGCCTGCCCACCTGGAGTACATCCGGCGTTTCAAGGTGCTCTTCGCCCGCTACCAGCGTTCCCGAGATCTCATCTCGGTCGGGGCCTATGTCGTCGGCTCCGACCCGGTCCTCGATCAGGCCATTGCCCTGTACCCGCGCATGGAAGCCTTCCTGCAGCAACCCCTGGCCGAGCGGGCCGACTTCACGACCAGTGCTGCCCAGCTCCAATCGCTGCTCTAAGGCATCGCCGTGACTCGCCCCTTCAGTCTGCAACCCCTGCTCGACCTGATGCAGAACCGCGCCGACGAGGCCACCCGCCGCCTGGGACGATTGATCGCGGCAGAGCAAAGCGCCCGCAGCCGCTTGCAGCTTCTGGAGCAGTATCGGGAAGAATACGCGCAACGCTATCGCGAAGCCGCCGTTGGCGGCCTGACGCCGGCGGCCCTACGCAATTTTCAGGACTTTCTGGCCCGCATCGACGATGCCATCCAGCAGCAGGGAAAAGCGGTCGCCGATTCGGAACGCAGTACCGCCGCAGGCCAGACGGCCTGGCAGGAGCAGAATAAGCGGCTCAAGGCCATCGATACGCTTGCCGACCGCCATGAAGCCCGCGAACGTTATCGGGAGAATCGGCAGGAACAAAAGGAGCAGGACGAGTACGCCGCTCGAGTCGGCGACAATCGCCGGTCGGACGAACCCTGAAGTCGAAAAATCGGGACCAGGTTCTGGCACAGGTCTTGCTGAAACGGGGAAACTTCATGCCGCGAGGACCCGCCCATGGGCATTTCCGCCGTCAATATTCCGCCCACCGTCGCCTCCCCCCCGGCGGGCGCTTCGGGCCAAGCGACCGGTGATCCGGTCGGCAGCGACTTTGCTGCCCTCCTCCAAAACCAAGTCGGAATTGCCGCCATTCCCGGGCTGGCTGCCGCGGTCTGCCCCGCGTTTCCACCAGACGCAGTGGCCAAGACCGAGGACCCATTGGCCGATGCCGAATCCTTAGGCCAGGGTGGCGAAACGGGCCTCGATCCAACGGCCCTCGCGGCTCTGGGAATCGCCGCGCCACCGATCCCCGCCCCCAGCCC
>SSTA01000295.1 GCA_009469685.1 Azonexaceae bacterium
TTCATCGATTTCTCGTGCTGCACAAGGAGCTCGATCCCGATGACGATGAACTGACACGTACCCGCAAGGTTCGCCGCAGTTTCATCGCCGAGAAATACGCCGCCCTGGTTGAGGCACTGTATTCCGGAAAAGCATCGCAGTATGTCGAAACCGAAGTTCGCTTCGAAGATGGGCGCCGCGGCCGAGTGGCCGCCGATCTGCGCATTTTCGATGTGAAAACTTTCCCCATCGTTCGGAAGGCTGCCTGACCATGGCCCGCTGCATCGGCGATGTCATCCTCGATCTGCGCCACGTTTCCCTCGCCTTTGGCGGAGTCAAGGCGCTGAACGATATCTCCTTCGACGTGCGGGAGCATGAGATTCGCGCCATCATCGGCCCCAATGGAGCGGGCAAGAGTTCGATGCTCAACGTCATCAATGGCGTTTACCATCCCCAGCAGGGGAGCATCGTCTTCCGGGGCGAGGAGCGCAAGCAAATCGAACCCCATGACGCAGCGCAGCACCACATCGCGAGAACTTTCCAGAACATCGCGTTGTTCCGGGGCATGAACGTCCTCGACAACATCATGGCCGGACGCATCTCCCGGATGAAGGCCACCTTCATCGAGCATGCCCTATGGATCGGTCGCGCGCGGCGGGAAGAGCTGGAACACCGGCGACGGGTCGAGGAAATCATCGATTTCCTGGAAATCCAGCATATCCGCAAGACCCTCGTTTCACGCCTGCCCTATGGCCTGCAAAAGCGTGTCGAACTGGGTCGCGCTCTGGCGGCGGAGCCTGAGCTCCTGCTCCTTGACGAACCCATGGCGGGGATGAACGTCGAGGAAAAGCAGGACATGTGCCGTTTCATCCTCGACGTCAATGACCAACTGGGAACGACCATCGTTCTGATCGAGCACGACATGGGGGTGGTGATGGACATTTCCGACCGGGTGGTCGTCCTGGATTATGGGCGCAAGATCGGCGACGGCGATCCGGAATCCGTGCGAAACGACGAGGATGTCGTTCGCGCCTACCTGGGCGTGGCCCATTGAGGAGGGGCAATGCAATTCTTCTTTGAGGTGCTCATCGGCGGGCTGCTCTCGGGGGTGATGTACGCCTTGGTCGCTCTCGGTTTCGTCCTCATCTTCAAGGCCTCGGGCGTGTTCAATTTCGCTCAGGGGACGATGGTCTACCTGGGTGCTCTGGCGGTGGTTGGATTCCTCGAGAAGGGCGCCCCCCTTTGGCTCGCAGTCGTCCTCGCCCTCCTCCTGATGCTGGGTTTCGGCATCGCCACCGAGAGATTTCTCCTGCGCCCGCTGGTCAATCAGCCGCCTATCTCGCTCTTCATGGCCACCATAGGTCTCGCCTTTTTCATCGAGGGTCTCGCGCCGCTTCTCTTTGGCAACGAACCTCGGCCCCTCGACCTGGGTGTCGTGGACGAGCCGATCGAGGCGATACTGGACGCTACGGGTATGGTCGTCTCCCGCTTCGATCTATTGGCATCCGGAGTGGCAGGGGCACTGGTCGCCGTCCTGGCGCTGCTCTTTCAATACACCCGTATCGGGCGCGCGCTGCGGGCCGTGGCCGACGATCACCAGGCGGCGCTGAGCATCGGCATTCCTCTGCAGCACATCTGGGTCATCGTGTGGGCTGTTGCGGGCTTCGTCGCGCTTGTGGCGGGACTCCTGTGGGGAGCCCGCAACGGGGTGCAGTTTGCCCTCACCTTCACGGCACTCAAGGCGCTGCCGGTTCTCATCCTCGGTGGATTCACTTCTGTCCCGGGAGCCATCGTAGGCGGCTTGATCATCGGCGCCTCCGAGAAACTGGCTGAAATCTACATTCCCCCGTTCCTCCAGGAAGCTTTCGGCGGAAATTTCGGCGGTATCGAGGGCTGGTTCCCCTATGTGCTTGCCCTGCTCTTTCTTCTCGTCCGGCCCGAGGGGCTGTTCGGCGAGCGGCACATCGATCGGGTTTGAGGAAAGAAGGAGGAAGGCGGCGATGTTCTATCGGGAGACGGGCCAATTCAAGACCAGTTATGCGGCAGATCAGCAGCTTTTTCCCATACGGCAGGACCGCATCGCAATGGCAATGCTGCTCGTCGTCGCCTTCGTCGCCGTGCCGCTGTTTGCCAGCGAGTACCTCTTTTCGGCCATTCTCATTCCATTCCTGATCCTCTCCCTTGCCGCGCTGGGGCTGAATCTGCTGACTGGTTATGCCGGCCAACTCTCCCTCGGGTCGGCGGCCTTCATGGCAGTGGGGGCGTACGCCGCATACAACTTTCAATTGCGCATCGAGGGCATTTCCATTCTGGCGAGTTTCTTCCTTGCAGGTCTCACCGCCGCTGCCGTAGGGCTGTTGTTCGGCTTGCCCAGCCTGCGCATCAAGGGCTTTTACTTGGCCGTCGCGACCCTGGCAGCCCAATTCTTTATCGTCTGGTGTCTGACCAAATTTCCGTGGTTGTCGAACGACTCGTCGTCCGGAGTCATTTCCGCACAGAAATTGGTCATCCTCGGGTATGTCCTCGAATCTCCTCGCGAGAAGTATCTTCTCGTCCTGGCGATCGTGGCGCTGCTTGCCTTGGGAGCCAAGAACCTGGTGCGGAGTGCCACCGGCCGGGCCTGGATGGCGGTGCGTGACATGGACGTTGCAGCAGCGGTCATCGGTATCCGACTCATGCCGGCCAAGCTCTTGGCCTTTGCCGTCAGCTCCTTCTACTGCGGCGTGGCCGGAGCGCTCTACGCATTCTGCTACCTGGGATCGGTGGAGCCGGACGGCTTTTCCCTGGATCTGTCTTTCCGTATCCTTTTCATGATCATCATCGGTGGCGTCGGTTCAATTCTGGGTAGCTTCCTGGGTGCTGCCTTCATTCTGCTCATGCCCATCTTCCTGGACCTGACCCTGCCGCCGGCAGCTGCCTTCCTAGGGCTGCCATTTTCTTCGGCGACCGTTTCCCACGTCCAGATCCTGCTTTTCGGGATACTGATCATGTTTTTCCTCGTCGTCGAGCCCCACGGCCTCGCCCGGCTGTGGCAGATTGCGAAGGAGAAATTGCGAATCTGGCCGTTTCCCTACTGAATGCCTAGACTAGACGTATTGAGTTCCCGCTGAACAACCTGGAGTTCCCAATGAACCGAGTGCGAAAAATTTTCCTTGCTGCCTTGATGGCCACCCTGGGTTGCGCCGCATTCGCTGCCGAAGAGCAGTTCTTTCCCATTACTTCCTACCGAGTCGGACCGTATGGCGCCAACGGCATGGCTCTCTTCGGCGGGTTCATCGACTACTTGAATTACATCAA
>SSTA01000296.1 GCA_009469685.1 Azonexaceae bacterium
AGGACGAACGGCGGCCCAGGCGGAGAGCGCTTGCCGCGCTTTGGCCCCCACTGGAACGATACGGGTCTTTCCGCGTTTTCCGGTAACCCGGATTTCCCCGTCGCGCACCGCTGAATCCGAAGCATCGACATCGAGGCTGACGAGTTCTGCCAAGCGCAACCCCGAGGAGTAAAAGAGCTCGAACATGGCACTGTCCCGTGCTGCGAGAATGGGATCGTCGTCGACGATCTGTGGGTCGAGAAGCCTCGCCGCCTCGTCCACCGTCAGGGCTTTGGGCAATCGACGGGGCGACCGCGGCGCCTTGACGCCGTCGCACGGATTGGCCACCGCATCGCCTCGCCGGCCCAGCCATCCGTAGAATCCACGCCAGGCCGAGAGAAGCCTCGCCAGGGAACGGCCGGTCAGGCCTCCCCCATGGAGTTGCGCGATGAACCGCCGGATGTGATGGGCACCGATGGCCGCCAGCGGAACCTCTCCCGCGAGAACGAGCAGCTTGCCAAGGTCCCGCCGATAGGCGGTCACGGTATGGGGGGACTGCCGCCGCTGCTCGGCCAGTTCGGCCAGATAGGCATCGACGGCGGCAGCAGGCGTCACGATAGAGGGCGCGCGACCCGGGCCAAGGCTGCGGAAACCAGCTCACCCAGGCGTTCGAGATAAAGGGTTCCCATATCGACGAAAAAGCGCTGGGGATCCTCGCTGCCCAGAGCGATCAGGCCGATGGTGCCGCCGCCGTTGCGCAGTGCGACCAGCGCCTGGGAACGAATGTGATCGGCGTGTTCGCCGAACCAGGCGGCAGTGCCAAATCCGGCTGTACTGCCGCAATAGGGGCGGGAAAGGCTTTCGGCAAACGCCTGCAGCTCTTCGCCTACGGCGGCAAACTCGGGGAGATCGTCGATCCCTTCCGGACGGTCCCAGAGGCGCAGCGCCACATGGGGAATGGCGAAATCGTCCCGCAGATGGAAATTGAGCAGATGAATCACGGCCTGGAAGGTTTCGGCCGCAATCAGGGCTACCGCAAGGCGATGGACCTTTTCGCTGATGGCATCGTTTTCCTCGCCAAAGGCAATCAATTCGGCCAACTTTCCTTCGAGCTGGCGGTTGGTTTCCCGCATCACCAGCATCTGGCGCTCATTGAGCGAGATTGCGCGCCCACCATGGGGATGGGGCACGTAGAGCTGAGCGAGCAGCTGGGCATTCTGATCGAAGAAGGCCGGGTTCGCCTGCAGGAAGCGGGCGACGTCGTCGGCGGTCAGGAGGGGAGTCATAGGTCGATTTCTCCGGTAAAGACAGTGGTCGCCGGACCGGTCATGAAGACCGGCTGACCGGGACCGGCCCAAGCGATATCCAGGATGCCGCCGCGGGTCGCCATGCGCACGGGCGAATCAAGAAGTCCGCGGCGGATCCCAACCACGGCGGCCGCGCAGGCGCCGGTGCCGCAAGCCAGGGTTTCTCCCGCCCCGCGCTCATAGACGCGCAGGCGGGCGCTGTGGCGATCGACCACCTGCAGAAATCCCGCGTTGACTCGCTGCGGAAACCGCGCATGCCCTTCGATGGCCGGCCCCTGGACGGCGACCGGCGCGCAATCGACGTCAGCCACCACCTGGACGGCATGGGGATTGCCCATCGAGACGACGCTGACGGCGACCTCCTCGGAGGCCAAGGCCAAGGGCTGGACGATGGCATCGCTGTCGCTCACGAAAGGGATGTCCGCCGGAGCGAAGCGCGGCACGCCCATGTCGACGGTGACCTGGCCATCTGGTTCGAGGCGAGGACCGATGATGCCGCTCTTGGTTTCGACGCGAATTTCCCGCTTGTCGGTGAGACCTTGCTCATGAACGAAACGCACGAAGCATCGCGCTCCATTGCCGCACTGCTCGACCTCGCCGCCATCGGCATTGAAGATGCGATAGCGGAAATCAACGCCGGACTGCCCCGGGGATTCCACCAGAAGAATCTGGTCGCAGCCGACGCCGAAATTGCGATCCGCGAGGAAGCGCAATTGGTCGGCCGTGAGGGCCAGAGGTTGCCGCACGCCATCGAGCACGACGAAATCGTTGCCGAGGCCATGCATCTTGGTGAATCTGAGTTTCACAATATGCGCAACAATACCTAAATAACAGTAGTTTACATCTAATTTCTAAACAAATACACGAGTTTTATCCTGGTACAGGAACGGTGCGGGGCGCCGCCCTGCAAGTGCTACAAAAGCTTTTCCATCACGTAGTCGTCCATCACATAGCCGCCGCCGATATCGTCTACGGTCGAACTTCTCACTTCGAATCCGTACTTCCGGTAGGACGAGATCGCTTTCGTGTTGCGCTTGTTGACTTGAAGAATCACGCAGGGATAGCCGAGACTGCGGGCGCGCTCGCTGACATGGGAGATCAACAAGCCGCCGACACCCTGGCGCTGGACCTCGGGATGGACATAGAGTTTGTCCAGCTTGAATTCGCCGTTGTGAATCTCACAGAAAGCAAAGCCGACCCGGCGACCCTCAAAGAAGGCTTGGTCCAACCACTTGTGCAAATCTTCCAGATCGTCATAGAGCCGCTCGTTGCCGTAGCGCTGCTCGAGCATGAAGTCGATCTGCTCCTGGGTGATGATCCCCGGATAGCTGGCTTGCCAGATTTCCCGGGCGAGGGCCGAAATTGCCGGGACGTCCGGGTAGGTGACCGGTCGGATCTCTAGGGTCTGGGGAGTCATGGGGGGGTCCTCGGGTCTGCTGCCGGTGTTGTGATTGGAGGCTGACGAGGGTGCACCGTTCCGGCTTTAGCGGTCCCTTCGATGGCGCCGGATCGGTGTAGAGGAAAGACCCGAATCTGGCCCAGCGCTGGAGTATGGGGCAGCATGGCGAAAGGGTGCAACGACGTGATCGGCAACCGCCGTGATGGCATCAACCTGAGCGACCGCCCCTCAGGCCCCTGGGGGCGGTTCGGCGCCACTAGGCCGCTTGTAGCGGTTGTACCCCCAGAGGTACTGGGTCGGGCAAGCGAGCACCAAGCGTTCGATTTCGTCGTTGATCTGCTGGGCTCGTTCCACCGTAGTGCCCACCAGCGGTTGGCTCGGAGGAGAAAAATGGAGGCGGAATCCTCGCCCCTCCGGCAAGCGCTCCCCCCAGGTCATCAGGCAGGGGGCACCGGTTTCGGTCAGACGCGCGGCCAGGGTCATGGTGTAGGCGTAGCGACCGAAAAAACGCAGCCAAACCCCCTCGCCTTCCTTGGGCGCCTGATCCGGAACCAGGATGACCATTTCCTGCCGCTTGAGCGCCTTCACCAGACTTCTGACACCCTGCAGATTCGTCGGCGCCAGATGCAGGCGTTCGCGCTGGCGGCCCAGGAGAATCAGGGTCTGCAAGGCCGCCGACTTGGGTGGCCGATAGAGGGCGGTAAGATCGCCGCTGGCGGCAAGGTACTGGCCGGTAATTTCAAAGCATCCCAGGTGGGGCGTGAGAAAAATGACTCCGCGGCCAGCTTTTCGGGCCTCGTCCAGATGCTCGCTTCCGACAACCTCGACCACCAGGGCATTGGCCTCCGCCTGCGTTCGAAGCCAGATACGCGCCACTTCCAGCGTCTGCTTGCCCGCCTCGGCTGCCGCTGGACCCCAGAGGCCAGGAGTCAGCCCGGCCTGAGTCATATTCGCCCTCAGATGCCTCCGGTAGGTCGGCGAAAACCAGTAGACCCCTCGCCCGACGACACCGCCGAGCCCGTGCAACCAGCCCAGGGGGAGCCTCGCAAGGAGGCGATAGACGAAAACCATGGAACGACGGGCTTGAATTCGGGGAGGAAAGGGTTACCATTATCGAATCGCCGAGTTAAAGAGACAACTTGCGGGGCGATTCAAAAGTACTGCTAAAGCGTCGCCAGCTCGTGGTCCGAAGCCGGTAACGCCGGACAACAGGACCGCTGGAGTTGCAATGAACGAATTCTTCTTCACTTCGGAATCCGTTTCCGAAGGCCATCCCGACAAGGTCGCCGACCAGATTTCCGACGCCATCCTGGATGCCATCCTGGCCCAGGACAAGCATTCCCGCGTCGCCGCCGAGACCCTGTGCAATACCGGCCTCGTCGTCCTGGCCGGCGAGATCACCACTTCGGCGAACGTCGATTACATCCAGGTCGCCCGCGACACCATCAAACGCATCGGCTACGACAATACCGAATACGGTATCGACTACAAGGGATGCGCGGTACTGGTGGCCTACGACAAACAGAGCCCGGACATCGCCCAGGGCGTGAACAAGGCTTACGACGACAATCTGGATCAGGGCGCCGGCGACCAGGGCCTGATGTTCGGTTACGCCTGCGACGAAACCCCGTCCCTGATGCCCCTGCCCATCTACCTGTCCCACCGCCTCGTCGAGCGCCAGGCCATGCTGCGCAAAGACGGCCGCCTGCCCTGGGCACGCCCGGACGCCAAATCCCAGGTCACCATCCGCTACGTGGACGGCAAGCCCGATTCCATCGACACCGTGGTTCTTTCCACCCAGCACTCCCCGGATATCAGCCTGGAAGACCTGCGCGAAGCCACCATAGAGGAAATCATCAAGCCGGTCCTTCCCAAGGAGCTGATCAAGGGCGACATCAAGTACCTGGTCAACCCCACCGGCCGCTTCGTCGTCGGCGGCCCACAAGGCGACTGCGGCCTTACCGGCCGCAAGATCATCGTCGACACCTACGGCGGTGCCGCTCCCCACGGCGGCGGCGCCTTCTCCGGCAAGGATCCTTCCAAGGTGGACCGCTCTGCCGCCTACGCCGGCCGCTACGTCGCCAAGAACATCGTCGCCGCCGGTTTGGCTTCCCGCTGCCTGGTGCAGGTCTCCTACGCCATCGGCGTCGCCCACCCGACTTCGGTCATGGTGGACACCTTCGGCACCGGCAAGGTCAGCAACGAAACCCTCACTGCGCTGATCAAGAAGCACTTCGACCTGCGCCCCAAGGGCATCGTCAACATGCTAGACCTGCTCCGCCCCATCTACCAGAAAACCGCCGCCTACGGCCACTTTGGTCGCGACGAACCGGAATTCACTTGGGAAAGTACCGACCGAGCGGCGTTGCTGCGCAACGACGCTGGTCTGTAAGCGCAGCAGACGAGCCACCCGCGGAACGGGGTCGGTACTTCGGCGCAGGCCAACCTGGCCGCCCGCGGCCAGGTTGAGGCCCAGCGGGCCGGCCGGAGCCGACATCTCGTGTCGCGGCGTTGCTGCGCAACGCCGCCGGAGGGTAAGCGAAGCTGGAGCCCAACCGACGCTACCGCAGTGGATCGCGCAACGTCGGTTGGCGCCGAAGCCGGGTATTCAGCGCGAGGGCGTAGCGCTCCCGCGAAGCGCTGACACCCGCGGAAAGTCCTGCGCTAGAATCTTCGGCCATGCTCAAAAAAATCAGCATTGCCAACCTCAAGCTGGGGATGCACCTGCATGCCTTCTGTGGCGCCTGGCTCGATCACCCCTTCTGGCGAACCAAATTTGTCCTGACCAATCCGCGCGATCTGGCGTTGATTCAGGAGAGCGCCATTCGCGAGGTCTGGATCGATTCCTCCAAGGGCCTCGACGTCGAGGCCGCGAATACGGTGGCAGCGAGCGAGGAACCTCCTCCCAAGGAAGAGCCCGAACCGCTCCCCGCCCAATCCAGCTTCCAGGACGAGGTCAAACGGGCGTCGCGGATTTGCGCAAAATCCCGCGAAGCCGTCGTCTCGATGTTCCGCGAAGCGCGCATGGGCAAGGCGATCGACGCGGAGCAGGCCCAGGACCTGGTTGAGGAAATCTCCAGTTCGGTACTGCGCAACCCCGGCGCACTGATCAGTCTGGCCCGGCTGAAGACCGCCGACGACTACACTTATATGCATTCGGTGGCCGTCTGTGCCCTGATGATCGCCCTCGCCCGGCAACTGGGCCTGGACGATGACGCCACGCGACAAGCGGGCATGGCCGGGCTTTTGCACGATCTGGGCAAGGCATTGATGCCGCCCGAAATCCTCAACAAACCGGGCAAGCTGACCGACGAAGAATTTGCGGTGATGAAGACCCATCCCGCCGAAGGCCACAAATTGCTGCTCGAAGGCCATGGAGTGAGCGACGTCATGAAGGACGTCTGCCTCCACCATCACGAGCGTATGGACGGCAACGGCTACCCCGAGGGTCTCGGGGGAGATCAAATCAGCCTGTTCGCCCGCATGGGGGCAGTGTGCGACGTCTACGATGCCGTCACGTCAAACCGTCCCTACAAGGCAGGTTGGGACCCGGCGGAGTCGATCAAGCGCATGGCGGAATGGGAAGGACACTTCGACCCCAAGGTGTTTCAAGCCTTCGTGAAGAGCCTCGGCATCTATCCCGTCGGCTCCCTCGTCCGGCTGCAGTCAGGTCGCCTGGGCGTGGTGGTCGAGCAGAACGAAAAATCGCTCCTCGTCCCCAAGGTAAAAGTCTTTTTTTCCACAAAATCCAGGGCCTATATCAAGCCCGAACTGGTGGACCTTGCCCGGGCAGGTGCTCTGGACAAGATTGCCGGCCGCGAAAGCGCCTCGCGCTGGGGATTGAAGGACATCGACCAGTATTGGGCCGGAGACGCTGTCCAAGCGCGGGGCAAATCCGTATAATTTTTCGTCTACCGAGGAGCGCTGCAGGGGCGAAGTATCCCTTTCCCTCAGGCTCGGTTCTCAACGGCGCTCATTCGACCAACCCGTGCCGGGCACGGGAAGGTGGATGAGAGCGGCACAAGCGCAATGCTTTGCCTTCGCTCCCCACCTCCCCCCGGCCACTTGTTTGAGGAGTTCCCATGAACACCGTGGCTGAATTCAAAGATTACGTCATCGCCGACCTGGCCCTCGCCGGCTGGGGACGCAAGGAAATCAAGATTGCCGAGACCGAGATGCCGGGTCTCATGGCCATTCGCGAGGAATTCGCGAAGAGCCAGCCCTTGAAGGGTGCCCGCATCACCGGGTCGCTGCACATGACCATCCAGACCGCCGTTCTCATCGAGACCCTGACGGCGCTCGGAGCAGAAGTGCGCTGGGCTTCCTGCAACATCTTCTCCACCCAGGACCACGCCGCTGCGGCCATCGCCGCTGCTGGCATCCCGGTCTTCGCCGTCAAGGGCGAATCCCTGACCGAATACTGGGACTACACCCACCGTATTTTCGAATGGGCCGACGGCGGCTACTCGAACATGATCCTCGACGACGGCGGCGACGCCACCCTGTTGCTGCACCTCGGCGCCAAGGCCGAGAAGGACATCAGCGTTCTGGCCAAACCGGGCTCCGAGGAGGAAACCATCCTCTTCGCCGCCATCAAGGCCAAGCTGGCCGTGGCGCCCAACTGGTACTCGGTGCGCCTCGGCCAGATCAAGGGCGTCACCGAGGAAACCACCACCGGCGTCCACCGTCTTTACCAGATGCACGAGCGGGGCGACCTCAAGTTCCCGGCCATCAACGTCAATGATTCGGTGACCAAGTCCAAGTTCGACAACCTTTACGGATGTCGCGAATCCCTGGTCGACGGCATCAAGCGCGCCACCGACGTCATGGTCGCCGGCAAAGTTGCCCTGGTGGCTGGCTACGGCGACGTCGGCAAGGGTTCCGCCCAGGCGCTGCGCGCCCTCTCGGCTCAAGTGTGGGTCACCGAGATCGACCCCATCTGCGCCCTGCAGGCGGCCATGGAAGGCTACCGCGTGGTAACCATGGACTACGCCGCCGACAAGGCCGACATTTTCGTCACCGCCACCGGCAACTACCACGTCATCACCCACGAGCACATGGCCAAGATGAAGGACCAGGCCATCGTCTGCAACATTGGCCACTTCGACAACGAAATCGACGTCGCCGCCATCGAGAAGTACCAGTGGGAAGAGATCAAGCCGCAGGTGGACCACGTCATCTTTCCCGATGGCAAGCGCATCATCCTGCTCGCCAAGGGCCGCCTGGTGAATCTCGGCTGCGCCACCGGCCACCCGTCCTACGTGATGTCCAGTTCTTTCGCCAATCAGACCATCGCCCAGATTGAGCTGTTCACCCGCACGGCCGACTATCCCGTGGGCGTCTACACTCTGCCCAAGCATCTGGACGAGAAGGTGGCACGGCTGCAGCTCAAGAAGCTCAACGCTCAGCTCACTCGCCTGACCGAGCAACAAGCCGCTTACATTGGTGTTTCCATGGACGGCCCGTACAAGGCCGACCACTACCGCTACTAAGCTGCCCCGCCGGCCCCCGCCAGGGGCCGGCAGCCAAACCGGAGGGGAGCCCCGCATGTTCAGACTTCTTGCCGCCTGGGGCATCAACGCGGTTGCCCTGATCGCCTTGCCCTACGTGATACCCTCGATCTCGGTCGCCAGTTTCGCCACCGCCCTGTGGGTGGCCTTGGTGCTCGGCCTCATCAATACCCTGCTGCGACCTCTGCTCATTCTCCTTACCCTGCCGGTGACGCTGCTCACGCTGGGCCTCTTCATCTTCGTCATCAACGCCTTGCTCTTCCAGATGGCCGGGCATCTGGTGACCGGCTTCCAGGTCGGCGGCTTCTGGTCGGCCCTCTTCGGGTCGATCGGCTATAGCATCATTTCCTGGCTGCTCTCCTCGCTGCTCCTTGCGGGGAAGAAGGACTGACGTGCCCCGCGCCGACCAGCTTCTCGTCAGTCGAGGCCTGGCAAGCTCCCGGGCGGTGGCGCAACGGCTGATCGCGAGCGGACGCGTACGCTGGGATGGCGACGCGGTAGTCAAGCCGGCGCAGGACCTGCCCGCTTGCGCCGGTCTACAGGTCGAGGCCGACCCGGCTGACTGCTACGTCTCCCGTGGCGGCCTCAAGCTTGCCGGAGCCCTGGCTGAGACCGGTATCGCCGTTGACGGCAAGTTCTGCCTCGACGTCGGCCAGAGCACCGGCGGATTCACCGACTGTCTGTTGCAGGCCGGCGCGGCCCGGGTGGTCGGAGTCGATGTGGGCCACGGTCAGTTGCATCCGCGTTTGGCGAGCGACTCCCGGGTCACTGCCGTCGAAGGAGTCAATTGTCGAGCCCTCACGGCTGCCGACCTTGCTCCCGGATTTCCGGCGGACGGCTTTGAGGTCATCGTCGGCGACCTCTCGTTTATTTCCCTGACTCTTGTCCTGCCCCAATTGCCTCCTTTGCTGGCGGCTTCGGGGGATCTCCTCCTCCTGGTCAAACCGCAGTTCGAGGTTGGGCGAGGCGGCCTCGCCAAGGGCGGGATTGTCCGCGACCCGGCGCTCTACCCGGTTGTCGAGGACAAATTGCGTGCCTGTGCGGCAGGCCTCGGTCTGACCGTCCGCGCCTGGCTCGAGAGCCCCATCCTGGGCGGCGACGGTAACCGCGAATTCTTTATCTGGCTGAACCCATGAACCACCAACTCTCTATCGAATTCTTCCCGCCCGGAACTCCCGAAGGGGTCGAAAAGCTGCGCGTCGTTCGCCGCAATCTGGCCGAACTGAAGCCGGCCTTCTTTTCCGTCACTTTCGGCGCCGGCGGCTCGACCCGCGAGCGTACCTTCGCCGTGGTCAAGGAAATGGCCGCCGAGGGACTGGACGCGGCGCCCCACCTGTCCTGCATCGGCTCCACCCGGGACAATATCCGAGAAATCCTTGCCGACTATCGGGCCGCCGGCATCCGCCGCATCGTCGCCCTGCGCGGCGACCTCCCTTCCGGCATGGCGAAAGCCGGTGAGTTCCGCTACGCCAACGAACTGGTGGAATTCATCCGGGCCGAGACCGGCGACTGGTTCAGCATTGAAGTCGCCGCCTACCCGGAGTGGCACCCCCAGGCCAGGAGCCCCCGCGAGGACTTGCAGAATTTCGTTCGCAAGGTGAAAGCCGGTGCCAATTCCGCCATCACGCAGTATTTCTATAACGCTGACGCCTACTTCCATTTCGTGGACGAGGTCCGCTCTGCCGGAGTGGATGTTCCCATCGTTCCCGGCATCATGCCGATCGGCAGCTTTTCCAAGCTGGCGCGCTTCTCGGATGCCTGCGGTGCCGAGATCCCGCGCTGGATGCGAAGAAAATTCGAAGGCTTCGGAGACGATGCAGAATCTATTCGTGCTTTTGGACTGGACGTCGTTTCTGAGCTATGTGAGCACTTACTTGCAAAAGGTGCGCCGGGGCTGCATTTTTACTGCATGAATCAGTCCGAATTGACTCGAGAAATCTTTCGTCGCCTGGCATAAAATGGCTATGTCCTGACCTCCCTCGGGCGCCAATTCGATGCCCCCCGCACCCCAGCCCCCTCTTGCCGACTCAGCGCACTACTCCCTTGCGGGGTGGGTTCGCTTCCTGCCGGCAGCCTTTCTGGTCGCGGGGCTCATCACGACCTGGGTGACGTGGTGGAACGTGAGCAACGATGGTGGAGCAGCCCTGCAAAGGGAATTTGAGGCCCAGTCCACCACGGTAGTCCGCGAACTGGAAAACCGCCTGCGGGGGAACGGCGAACTGCTGAGGGGAGTTGCCGGCCTATTTGCCGCCAATCCCGATCTCGACCAGAGTGGCTTCGCGGCGTTTGCCGACGCCCAGGGCAATGCCCTTCAACTCCCCGGCGTCTTGGGAATCGGCTTTGCCAAGCCGGTCGCAGCGGCAGAACTTGAGAGTCACTTGGTCGCCCAGGCCAGAGCGGGCCTTACGGATTACGCCATCTCGCCACCCGGCGAACGCCCGCTCTTCGTCCCGGTGACTCACTTTGCGACCCGCTCGGGACCCAGCAATCCGCCGCTGGGGTTCGACCTGCAATCCGATCCGGCGATTCAACTGGCCCTTAAT
>SSTA01000297.1 GCA_009469685.1 Azonexaceae bacterium
CGCAGCTTATTGGAGTCGAGATGATCGGAGAGTTGGGCCACGTTTCAACGAAGCTCCTTTCGCACGACCAGTTTTAGGCCGGACCACACGTCAGTGACAGCGCAGACCTTGATGTCCACGAAGCCGAGCGGAAGAGCAACTTCCCGCACGGTGTCTTCGGTAATGTCGGTGGGTACCTTGGCAGATTTCTTCGGCCAAGATACCCAGATCATCGCGGTTGGCTTGAGCGTTTTGCGATAGGCCGCGAGCGACCTCTGTAGCTCAGCCCTTTGGTCGGTGAAGATGTGAACGATGTCTGTGGCTTCCGAAAGCCGGGGCACAAACTGCACAGCCGCAGGCAACGGCTCAAGGAGTCTGGCGTAACCCTCGGGACCCCCGACCACCAGCACTTTGCTTCCTTCCTTGACGCCGAGCTTTCTTGCCAACGGTGTGCCTGAACAACCAGATGCCATACGGCGCTCCTATGATGGAGCCCAACGCGAGGGCGAGGGATCCCGGGCCAGCCCCGCCGGTGCGGCGTCCCAGCAGCGCAGCCGCGCTTCGACCGTAGTGCTAGACGCCGGCATACTGCATGCGGTGATCATGGTTCATTCTTCTGAGGACTCTCCTCATCTCCTTCAGTTCTTCCGAATCCACCTGCCTCAGGTCCAAAACGTATTCAGTCGCCTGCGTCCTGATCGTCAAGACTCTTTCGGCCTGGGAATATGCAACCGCGAGTATATGATCCGTTTCGCCAAGGTCATGCCCCTCGAAGGATGCGCTGACACCCCGTTCTTCAGAGGGAAGAAAAGCTTCATATTTTGGGGTGCGAAGAAGCGTGAGACTCCTGATTGCCGCAGGATCTCGACGCCCCTGAACGGCAAAGGACACGATCAAGTCGTCTCCGAGTTCAGCAGTAATAAACGACACGGTTTCCATGGAGTTGCGCGTTTAAAGTGCAAGGTAAAGGGAGCCCCGCGTGCAGGACGTCCAGTGTAGGCCGAAGGCCGAAAGGGCTCTGACGGAAACGCTAGGCATTGGCGAGCAACGGAAAGAGCACGACAGATGCGAAGACTATTAGCACAGTGCCAAAAAAGAAAGGGGTGCTAAACCAGACATTGAATAGTGCAGGAATCAGCGGAAACAGAATCAAGGGCAGCCAAGTGCTGGCGCCATAAAAGCGAAAGGCTTGGCTTGGAATGGACGCAATGGGGTTGGCCCTGCGAAATGCCAATACCTCTAGCCAAGCGACAATTGCATTGAACATGGCATATATACCGCCCAGCCAGACCGCAAGAGCGTAGCCAAGCAGGATGCCTTTAAACTCCGAGACGACACTAGCAAATTGATCAGAGCAAATACCCCAAAAAACTGTGGCGTTGGCCGAGTTGAAAATGACCAGTGCCAAGATGGCGAGTACCAATTGCCAAATGTATTTGTCGGCAATGTCTTGCAACTGCTTTTCGGCAAGGTGTTCTCCGGAAAGCTCGCGCAACTGGCGCAGAACTACCGCCGGCAACAGGGCAAGAATTGGGTGATTGTTCTGCTTTGGGGGTGACATCACCTGTGGAGTAGCCGGGGGCAACATTGAAGCCAAGCGGCCGCTGGAACCCAAAGCGCGGAGGGAACCCAACGGCGCGGCCGTTGGGCAGTCCGCTCGACCCAAGATTGAGTCAAACTGCACCTAGAGGGTTCAGACATTCTTGAGGCTAACCATCGTTCGCAAATTTTCGTGCCATTCGCCTTGAGAAGGTTATCAGGCCGACTGCCGCAAGACAGGATAATGCCATATCTATAAAACTGGCTTTCTTTGCTGAGCTCAGACTGACTTGCCCGGTGAGCGCTAGGTGCGTTCTTTTGTCAGCCCTTTCAATATAGCCGAGGGAGGCAAAATTTAGAACGATGATAGCGACATGGATGGCCGGTACTTCTTCGAAGCCAGCGGTATAAGAGACTTGGATCTCCTGTCTGCTAAAAATCTGGCGCGCGAAAAGGGTTGTTATCACAGTACTGATGGCAAGCACGAGTACGAAAACGAGTTTTTGTTTCGGCTGCATGAAAACTCCCTGGATGTTTGCTCATCGAAAGCTGCTGGGCGGTCCGAGTTCAGGCGGCGCCTGCCGCTGCGTGTCCGCTTGACCAATCAGTTGGACGTCATTTCGTGCCCGCAGACGATGTTGAACTTGGTGGGCCTTCCTGAAACTGAGGGGCGTCCCCGCCAATGTGGTCCCACGGTGCTTTGGATCCGACAAATGTGTGCATTTCAATCCGAACACGTGGGTCACCGTCGACCGTTCCCGGAGTCACGCCATGGACCTTTCCGTCGAAGATGCCACACAGCGTAGAGCCACAAATACTGCAGAATGCGAGCCCCCAGCCTTGCGCGGAAGTGTACGTACGAACCTCGTTCTCACCGGTGACCCAGCGGAACTCACTTCCGGGTGCTATCTCCGCATAGACCGAGGATGCGCCGCTAAATGCCTTGCGGCAGCGCGAGCAATGGAAGGCTTGCGCACCCTTGAGCTCACCTTCTATGCGGAAGCGGACTGCATCACAAAAACACCCACCCTCGACCATTGCTCATCGCTCCTTGCAGAGAGCAACCAGAGCGCCGTGCCGATATGTTTGCCGCAATTGGCTCCGCAATATCGTCATAGTGCGTCCTCTCGGTAGTCTCGCCGCAAGAAGAAGTCCCTGTCCCTGAGGATCACCACGATTGCCAACACTAACAGGAGTCCGGTCTGGATAACCTTGCTGTCCGGGTGCGTGGCAAATGCTTCGTTGAAGCACCCGGCAGTGATGTGAAAGACGATGGCGACGATTATGCTGCGATTTGACTTGTAGTACAGCCAG
>SSTA01000052.1 GCA_009469685.1 Azonexaceae bacterium
CCACAGTGCCGCCAAGGTCGCGGTCCAGCCTTCGCCGGTTTCCGGGAGTGACGAAACCACGGTGCGGACGACGGTGACCGAACCGGGTCGCCGTCCGGTCGCCATCGACTACCGCATGGCGAAGAGCGACGGGAACTGGAAAGTCGTCGATGTCATGGTCGAAAACATCAGCCTGGTCACCAACTACCGGGACTGGTTCGCCACCCGTGCCAAGGAGGGCGGCGTAGAGGCGGTCATCCGCTCCCTGAGCGAAAAGAACCGCCAGAACGCCTGAACCGGCTCGAGAATAAGGAGAAACCCATGAATTCCCAATCCCGACCGAGCACCATATCCCGCCGAACGTTCGCCAAGTACTGGGCTCTGGGCCTCGCCACGGCGCTGTTCGCCAGCCCGCACTTCGTCCACGCCGCCACCGCTGAAGGCGACGGTTTCGACGAGGACTCGATCGTCAAAGCGGCCAGCGATTTTCTCGGCGAAACCGCCGAAGGCCTGGGCAAGGTGATCGCCAAGGCCTTCAAGGAGCACGGCCGCCCGACCGGCTACATCAAGGGCGAGGAGTTGGCCGGGGCGGCCACCATCGGCCTGCGATACGGTGAAGGCCAACTCGTCTTCAAGCAGGGCAGTGCTTCGAAGGTCTTCTGGCAGGGCCCGTCCATAGGATTCGATCTGGGCGGCAATGCCTCCAAGGTTTTTGTTCTGGTCTACAACGCCCACAAGACCGACGATTTGCTCAAGCGCTTTCCGTCGGTCGACGGCAGCGTCTACTATGTCGGAGGTGCCGGCATCAACTATCAGCAGCGCGACGACATCATCCTCGCGCCGATACGCCTGGGAGTGGGCTTGCGCGCCGGGGCGAGCATCGGCTATACCCATTACACGTTGACCAAGACGCTGAATCCCCTCTGAGAGGAGTCCATCATGAAAATCCCGGCACTTGCGGCCGCCTGCCTGGCTGCCAGCCTCAGCTTACCCAGTCATGCGACCGACGTGGGCATTTCGATCAATATCGGCCAGCCGGGCTTCTATGGTCGTATCGACATCGGAGGCTATCCCCCGCCGGTACTGATCTATCCCCGTCCGGTGGTCATCGCGCCGGTTCCGGTAGCCGGACCGCCCATTTATTTGCGCGTTCCGCCGGGCCATGCCAAGCATTGGTCCAAGCACTGCGCGGAATACGGCGCCTGTGGCCAGCGCGTCTATTTCGTCCGGGATGACTGGTACAACCGCGAGTACGTTCCCCGCTATCGCGAACGCCATGACTACGACGGCGACCACAATCGTCACGAGGAACGCGGAGGTCCTCCGGACCGCGGTCGCGGCGAAGGCCGTGGCGAAGGCCGTGGCCATGGTCATGGCCACGGGCACGGTCATGGACGGGATTGAATCGGGTCGCCTTTTCCGGCGATTCAGGGCTTGGCCGAGCCGCTGAAAGCCTCGGCCAAGGCCTCGGTGACTGAAGGCGGAAGATTGGCGACCCGGTCGAACCGGGCGTTCCACAGATCGGCATGGGCAAAATCGGCGTCAAGCAGATCGGCAGCAGTAAATTCCGCGTAGCGCAGCGTCGCCCCCGCCAGCCGGGTGCGATGGAGGCGAGCCCGAGAAAAATCGGCATTTTCGGCTGATGCACCGGTGAAGTCGGCGCCGGACAGATCGGTGCCTACCAGTTTGGCGTCCATGAGGACCCCGCGAAAGGCGTAACAGTCCTTCAGCGAACCCCCTGAAAGATCGATCCCCTCCATCAGGATGTCCTTCAGGTAAGCGCGGCTGAAATCCGCGCCCTGCGCCCGCGTGCCGATCAGGTTGGCGCCAAAGAGATAGGCCCCATTGAGCTTGGCATTCGCCAGGTCGGCGCGATCGAAGATGGCGTGGAAGAGATCGGCATTGCGCAGGTCGGCTGCCACCAGGCGGGAGCCTTCGAAATGCGCCCACTTGGCGTTGGCCCCGCTGAGATCGGCACCGCTGAGGTCGGCGCCGCGCAAGTCTGCATTTTCGAGCTTCGCGGCGGTGAGGCGCGCGCCGCGCAAATCCTTTCCGGCCAGGCTCTTGCGGGAAAAATCGCAGCCGCTGAGATCGGCGCCCGGGATCAGCTTACCGCAATCCGCGGCAATGACGCCCCCGGAGGCGAGCAGATTCAACACTAGGATCGCTGCAGCGGTGACATGCATCGGATTCTCCGGGGAGTTGGCTCTTCACCACTGTAGCCCGGCCCGTTGGCCTTTGCCATCCTTCGAAAGGAGGGCCGCCGCTCGCGGAAAAACCGCCCCATCGCTTCATGCCTGCTTACCACCTCATCCGGGCGTTCGGCGGGCGAGTCCCGGGACTGGCTGCCGCCTGGAGCAAAGCACGTATTACTGTTGCAGTGACGCGGCGACCGTCGCTAAGCCCCAAGCTGGCACCCAATTCGAGGAGGCTGATCGGCCAGTTCCTCATCATCCCTCCGCAGTCGGGAACAGGCCGTGGAATGCCAGCCCGGCACCCCGCCAGCAACGGAAAGCGACATCCGCTGGGCATCCCCGCGTCCAGACGGAGAGATCCCACACACAGGTACACTCTGTTGCAAACCGTTACTTGAGTCGAGCCAGGGGGACCGGTATCTTGCACCCATGCGCTGACCTCCGGGTTGGCCTAGGCGGCCCTCCTCCTCCCACCTCCTGACAGGCCGCCTTGAAAGCCCCTTGCCCCCCCGACAAGGGGCTTTCGCCTTTTCAGGGTTGGCGTTGCGGATCGTTTACCGAATATTGAGGATTCTGGCATTCTCGCGGCAGAACTTGCGGCCGGCCCGGTAGCCGATTTCGTATAAGCGCTCCAGGTTGGACGAAGACCAGTCCAGGATATCCGGCCAGTCGTCATCCTCGATCCCGTCAAGAAGGGGAACCTTGAGCAACCGGCGCTTCGCCTTCCCGGTATTCGGATCGATGTTGTGGACTCGTTCGAAGAGTTTGACGTCGTCGCGGGCGATGGCGACCAGCGGGGTGATGATCGACTTGACCCAGGCGTCGTAAAGATTGCGCGGCTCCTGGATCAGGCGTTCCGACCCGAGGATATCGAATACGACCAGGGTATCGACATCCTCGTGCAGGCCCTGCTCGCACTCCTGGCCACGATAGAGAAAGGTCTTGGGCGGCGTCTTGGCCGATCTTTGCTCGCGGGACGGCTTCTCCGCAACCAGAGCGCGGAAATTGATGGTATCGATGGCGGCTCCCTCGATGTAGTCCTGACCGTCGACCCGGTAAGGCGGATAGATGAGCGGAAACGCCAGCGCGGCGCGGAAGTGCTCGGGGGTGACTTCCTCCTTGTCCCAGATGGTCATCTTGCCACGATCCACATTGAAGGCGTTGATGTAGAACTGACCGGGAATGTGCGGTAGCCGGGCAAAATCGATCACCGATTCGGCGAAGGGAACATGGGCGCAGAGTCCCTGGCTGAATGGCCCGGTATCGGCTGGCGTCAGGGTCGCCCATATCAGCTGCAGCCAGTCACCGAGCATCTTCTGCGGCCCTTCGTGCCAGCCCTGGGCGAGCACTTCGCGGGCAAAGGGATTCAGGGCCAGGAGTGACCTGAAGGAGTCCGCCGCCGGTCCGGGTTTGAGAAAGACCTTGTAATTCACCGGCAGCCAGTCATAGATCGCATCGGCGATGCCCAAGCGCGTCGTGTGATGCAACGCCTCCTCAGGCTTCAGGTTGCCGGCCGGCGCCCGGTAGAGCAAGCCGATCAGGGCGCCTGCCCCGGAGGTGGATACCACGTCGAAGTCGACCTTCGCCTCGATCATCGCCACCAGGGCTCCGGCCATCAGCGTGGCATTCGGTGCCCCACCGCCGATGAGCAGGGCTTTCTTGCGGGACGGTTGATTTTGGCCAAGCGCTTCCATATTTCCCCCGAAACGGATAAAAGAAAATGACGCTGAGTTTCTTTCGGACGATAACAGGGCACCGCCCCCGGGGCAATCGCCCTGACAGAGCTCACGGCGAGGCGGATTTTGGCCGGGAGAGGGAATAGAACCGCGGGGAATCTGTTTACCTCACTGCCCCTCAACCTCAACAGGAGAAACCCATGAAGCGCTTCATTCCCCTCGTTCTCGCCCTCGCGACTTCCGCAGCCTTCGCCGACGCCCCGGTCAAGATGCAGGGCGGTATGCTCGTCGGCAGCAACGGTATGACCCTCTACGTCTTCGACAAGGACGAAGCCGGCAGCGGCAAGAGCATGTGCAACGGCAAGTGTGCCGAAAACTGGCCCCCTTTAGCCGCCGCAGAAAGCGACAAGACCAGCGGCGATTTTGCCGTCATCGCACGGGAAGACGGTAAGAAGCAGTGGGCCTTCAAAGGCAAGCCGCTTTATTTCTGGAGCAAGGACCAGAAACCCGGGGATACCAACGGCGAGGGTTTCAACAACGTCTGGCACGTGGCAAAGTAAGACACTGACACCATGGCTAGCTTCGCCGACCACCTTCCCCGCCTCCGGCGTTACGCCCGGGCTCTGACCGGCGACCGCCACGCGGCCGACGATCTGGTCCAGGACACCCTGGAGCGGGGCTGGGCGAAGTTCTCGCTCTGGCGTCCCGGAAGCCGGCTCGACGCCTGGCTCCTCACCATCATGCACAATTTGTTCGTCAACCAGTACCGGAGCCGGCCGCCGACTGCCGAATCCCTTGACGAACTCTATGTCGAACCCTCGATGCGCGCTTCTCAGGCAGACCGGCTAGAAGTGCGCGACATCGACGTTGCCCTTGCCCAATTGCCCCCGGAACAACGTGAAGTATTGCTTCTCGTCACCCTCGAAGAATATTCCTATGCCGAAACCGCCCAATTACTGGGTGTTCCCATCGGTACCGTCATGTCCCGGCTGGCCCGCGGCCGGGAGAAACTCCGCGCCCTGTTGGACGAAGGGACCGGCCAGGCGCGCCTGAGGGTCGTCAAATGAACGCCTCCCTACCCCCCAACGAAGACGAACTCCATGCTTACGTCGATGGCGAGTTGGAAACGGACCGCCGTGCCGCCATCGCCGCCTGGCTTGGCGACCATCCCGATGCCGCCGCGCGCGTCGCCGACTGGCAGGAGCAGAAACGCCTCCTGTTCGCGGCCTATGGGCCGATCCTGGCGGAAGTTCCGCCGCCCCATCTCGAAGCTGCCGCCAACCGGCGCCCGAGAGCCTCACCCCCTCTGGGACTGCGGCTTGCCGCTGCGGTCGGCTGGCTGGCACTCGGGGCCGTGATCGGCTATGGCGTCAAGGCCACTTCCCCGGCCCGGGAAGCCGGGCTGTCTCCCATCGCCCACAGTGCGGCCATCGCCCACGTCGTCTATACCCCGGAGGTCCGCCATCCCGTCGAAGTCGCCGCGGATCAGGAGGCCCACCTGGTTCAATGGCTGTCCAAACGGCTTGGGATGCCCCTGAGAGTTCCGCAGCTTTCAGCGGATGGATTTGCCCTGGTCGGTGGCCGCCTGCTTCCTGGAGAAAGCGGTCCGGTTGCCCAGTTCATGTACGAGGATGGTAGCGGGAAGCGGCTTACCCTCTATGTACGCGCCGATGCTGCCGAAAATCGCGAGACGGCTTTCCGCTTTGCCTTGGAAGGCAAAGTGGGCGTTTTCTACTGGCTGGACGGCAAATTGGGTTACGCCATCTCCGGGGAACTCCCGCGGGAAAAGCTCCTCAACATCGCGGAAAGCGCCTACAAGCAGTTGAATCCCTAGCGCTTTTTCAGATCGCACCCCAGGCAGGACGCACCCCCTTGGTGCGCCGCAAAAACGTATAATCGCGGCCATCGTCATTGGGGGTGGTGGGTCATGCTGGTCTGGTTCGTCGTGCTCTATCTCATGGTTTCGATTGGCATTGGTCTCTTTGCCGCGACCCGCGTTCATAACACGAAGGATTTCGCCGTCGCGGGGCGCCATCTGCCGCTGCCGGTGGTCACCGCAACGGTCTTCGCCACCTGGTTTGGTGCGGAGGCTGTTTTTGGCGCCTCGTCCACCTTCGTCCGGGAGGGTCTCGGCGGCGTGGTAGCGGACCCCTTCGGCTCGTCGATGTGCCTGATCATCGCTGGTATCTTCTTCTCCCGCTATCTCTACAAGCTCAATATCATCACCCTGGGCGACTTCTACCGCATGCGCTACAACCGCACGGTGGAGATCATCACCACCCTGTGCATCGTCGCCTCCTACCTGGGCTGGGTCTCGGCCCAGATCAAGGCCCTGGGCCTGATCTTCAACGTCGTCACCGACGACGCCGTCTCGCAGACCGCCGGCATGCTGCTCGGCGCCGCCATCGTGCTCACCTACACCACCTTCGGCGGCATGCTCTCGGTGGCCGTCCTCGACTTCGTGCAGATGGCGGTGAGCATGGGCGGCCTCTTCTACATCGCCACCGTCATGGCCGACAAGACCGGCGGCGCCGGCGTCGTGATCGACCATGCCCGCGCGGCCGGCAAGTTCGAGTTCTTCCCCGCGCCCGACCCCCTGGCCTGGATCACCTTCCTCGGCGCCTGGGTGACGATGATGCTGGGCTCGATCCCGCAACAGGACGTCTTCCAGCGCGTCACCTCCGCCAAGAGCGCCAAGGTGGCCATGTTCGGCTCCATCCTCGGCGCCTCCATCTATTTCTGCTTCACCTTCGTGCCCATGTTCATCGCCTA
>SSTA01000298.1 GCA_009469685.1 Azonexaceae bacterium
GCCAATCGATCTCGCCAGGGGGGAGTTCCGGATATTCCACCACCCCCGCGCCGCTGTCCCCCTGCCGCAGCGCGATGGCGCCTTCGGCCCCCAGACTGGCTCGGGCAAAAACGTCGCGGACAAATCCCAGATTGAGGGTCAGGCCCACCACGCCCAGGAAACGACCCTTTTCGCCCACCACCGGCCGCGCGAGCATGACCGTTGGACGCCCCGTCGTCCGGGAGAGCAGTAGCCGCGACACGAACAGCTGCATCGCGGGATGGTCACGCAGCCGGTGGAAGTAATCCCGATCGGAAACGTCTATGAGTCCCGAATCGGCGTCCGAAGCATAGACCAGGACACCGGCGGAATCGACGAAGTAATAGCCCTCGATTTCTGGAAACTGGCGGTCCTGCGGAACCAGAGGCGCAAGGCGCTTGGCCCAGGTATCGGCTTCGCCCCCTGCGACATAGCTTGGCCGCACCCGGGCGACCAAGTCGGACAGTTCGGCATCGGCCCGCCGCAAGACGCCGCTCACCTGGGATTCGACCAGACCCGCCACGCCCACGGCTCGCACTTCGGCCTTGCGCAAGGCCTCCGAATGGCCCTCGGCAAGGAGGAAACCCAAGAGGAGGATTACCGCCGCGAGAATCGCGGCCACCGGCAATAGCCTGAGACGGGACGAGGGAATCTGTCCCGATGGCAACGAAAACGCCTCCCACACCGCTCCCAGAGCGGGTTGCGCGGGTGTCAGGCTTTTCGCCTGACTGGAGTCACGGGCAATGGACATCGTCGACCTATTTCCACTTATCATTTTGCACTGCAGCAAAATGATAGAATATAGGGGAAATCCTCAAGCCATCTTCCAAAAACACTAGGAGACCCCATAAACTAGAGAAATCCTTCGTTTAGCGGCTGTTTTCCACGAATTCGAGGCATGGGAAACGTGCTAATCTATGCATAAAGTAAGGTAAGGATGTTGGGGAAAAAGGAAATGACCATGGCCATCTTCCAAGGGATAGGGGACGAAATCCGCCGACTGGCAAGTGCACTGCAGCAACGGGGAACTTGGTTCTTCCTTGCCGTTTTGGCGGTTTTTTCCGGAATCGTCTATCTCACGTTCCGTTACGCCCTGCGCATGGACTTCTTGCTGCGGGTACACCGTCTGACGGATTCGAACTGCGGAAACATGGACAATCCCACCATGCTCACCGTCTTTTGCGCTTCGATCTTCTTTGGCCTTGCGCTCGTGGTTTCCTTTGGCGAGATGGCACGGCACGCCGAGTTTTCGAGGCATCAGGCCTGGCGCCAGGCTCGCGGTGCCGCTTGGCTCTGCGCAGGGTGGATCGCGCTCGCCCTGGCCATCGGCGCCACCATGCTCGCCATCCTGGTCAGGCATTGCGCCTGACGATAAGCCATGAAGATCCTGGTCGTCGAGGACACCCGAACGAACGCTGCGCTCCTGCGCGAAATATTGCTGCGGCGCGGTGACGATGCGCTTGTCGCGGAAACCGGAGCCCAAGCGCTTGCCGCCTACGACGCAGAGTCGCCAGACCTGATCCTGCTCGACGTCATGCTACCCGACACCGACGGCTATACCGTCGCGCGGGAAGTTCGCAAGCGGGAAACAAACCGCCGCTGGACCCCGATCATCTTCCTCTCGGCCATGACCTCCGACGCCCACCTGGAAGCGGGAATCGCGGCGGGTGGCGACGACTATCTGTTCAAGCCCATCAGCGAGGCCGTCGTCGCGGCGAAGATCGCCGCCATGCAGCGCCTGGTCCGCATGCGCGACCAACTGGTCGAAACGACGCGCCAACTGGATACCGCCAACCGGGAGCTGCAAAGGCTGTCGACCCGGGACGGCCTCACCGGCATCGGCAATCGCCGCTTCTTCGACGATCTGCTGACGCGCGAATGGGGCCGCTCCCTGCGCAACGGCAGCGAGATCGCCCTTCTCCTCTGCGATGTGGACTACTTCAAGCGCTACAACGACACCTATGGCCATCAGACGGGCGACCAATGCCTCAAGGCAGTGGCCGACGCCCTGGCGAGCGCCGTCGGCAGGACATCGGACATCGTAGCCCGCTATGGTGGCGAGGAATTTGTCGTCGTCCTGCCCGACACCAGCGTCGGCGGCATCCTCTTCGTCGCCGAGAAACTCCGCCATGGCGTGCATTGCCTGGCCATCCCGCACTCCGCTTCGGAACGCGGTTTCGTCACGATCAGCGTGGGCATCGCCAGTGCCGTCCCGACCCGGGGGTTGACTCCGGCCGCCCTCATCGACCGAGCCGACCGTGCCCTCTACCGCGCCAAACAAGGCGGCCGCGACCGCGTCTGCCGATTCGATCCCGACCTTGACCAGCCGGCCTGAACCGGCCAGACTTGTCCCCATGTCCCGAAAGCGCGCCACCCTCATGATCGTCGACGACAACGACATGATGCGCACCTTGTTGCGCGGCATTTTGCGCGCCGAGAATTACGAGGTCGTTGCCGAAGCCCGCCACGGCGCAGCAGCCGTCGAGCAGGCCCAGCTCCTCAATCCGGACATCATCTGCATGGATGTAGTCATGCCCGAAATGGACGGCCTGGAAGCCTTGCGGGAAATCAAGTCGGCCAATCCGGAGATCGCGGTGGTCATGATCACCGGCAACGCCAGCAGTGAAAACGTTCAGGAAGCCATCCAGAACGGCGCTTCGGGCTTCATCGTCAAGCCCTTCAACGCTGCCAAGGTCCTTAGTACCCTCGATCGGGTGCTGAGTGCGAAGACGGCCAAGACCGGCTGAGGCTCAGAAAACGTTCTTCCACTCGCGTATCGCGGCAAACACCCCCACACCGTCAGCTGCAGCGGGGTTTCTCGCGATGGCAGCCCGTTTCACGGCGGGGTGGTCGCAACGCAAGAAAGGGTTGGTCGCCAACTCTTCGGCAAGATCCAGGGGCACCGTCGCCTCTCCGCGGCGGCGCATCTCGGCCACCCTGGCGCGCCGCCGCACAATGGCAGGATTTTCCGGCTCCACGGCAAGGGCGAATTCCAGATTGGCCGCCGTGTATTCGTGGGCACAATAGACCCGCGTCTCCGGCGGCAATGCCACGAGCCGGGCGAGTGAGGCCGCCATCTGACCGGGAGTGCCTTCAAAAAGTCGGCCACAGCCGGCACCGAACAAGGTATCGCCGACGAACGCCGCCCCAGGCATGAGATAGGCGAGATGACCGAGGGTATGGCCGGGCACCGCAAGAACTTCGAATTCCTGCTCGAGGACGACGATGCGCTCGCCGCCCAAAAGCGGCTGGGTGCAGCCTGTGATAGACTCGCTGGCAGGTCCGAAGACGGCGGATTGCCAGCGGTCGGCGAGGGCGACGACCCCGCCCTGATGGTCACCATGGTGATGGGTCACCAGAATGGCATCGAGGGCGAGCCCCCGGGCGGTCAAGGCCGCGTCGACCGGGGCGGCGTCCCCAGGATCGACCACCGCCGCATGCCTTCCACGGACCAGCAGCCAGATGTAGTTGTCCTTGAAGGCGGGAATGAACGATATTTCGAGCATGTCTGAACTATTGGCCGAGACACCCCGCCTGTCAATTCCTGGTCTAGCGGAATGGCTGGAAACTCCCCAGGGCCGCTATGTGGCAGCCTGGGAAAGCGCGCACGTCGACGCCGTCGTCGCCGACGTCTTCGGCTTCAACGCCCTGCAACTGGGCATGCCGGAATGCGACTTCCTCCGGGCCAACCGCATCCCCATGCGGCAGAAGGCCGGGGAGGCTGGGGCAGTCGATGTCCTGTGCAGTCTGGAAGCTCTTCCCTTCGCCTCCCATAGCACCGACCTGGTCATCCTGCCCCATGTCCTCGAATTCCACCCCGATCCCCATCAGGTTCTGCGAGAAGTCGAACGCATCCTGATTCCGGAGGGCCAGGTGGTGATCCTGGCCTTCAATCCCCTTTCCCTCTGGGGATTGCGACGCCGCTTCGGTTCGGGCCGCGATCGCTTTCCCTGGAGCGGGCACTATCTCTCTCCCCTGCGACTGCGGGACTGGCTCAAGCTCTTGGGGTTCGAAACCGACCGCGGGGCCTTCGGCTGCTATGCGCCCCCCTTCCGTCAGGAGGCCTGGCTGCGGCGCTGGCGCTTTCTGGAGCTGGCGGGAGACCGCTGGTGGGGTTTCGGCGGCGGCGTCTATCTCCTGCGCGCGGTCAAGCGCACCCACGGCCTGCGTCTCATCATGCCCAACTGGAAGAAAACGGCAGTGCGCGGCAAGGCTTTGCGTCCGGTCGCCCAGCGCGAGATCCGTCTTGACTGAAGTGGTGGAAATCTTCACCGATGGCGCCTGCCGCGGCAACCCCGGCCCCGGGGGCTGGGGGGCCATCCTCCGCCTGGGCGGCCGCGAGAAGGAATTGTGGGGCGGCGAGGCCCAGACCACCAACAACCGCATGGAGCTGACTGCCGTCATCCGCGCCCTGGAAGCGCTGAAGCGGCCGGTCGACGCCCGCGTACACACCGATTCCCAGTATGTGATCAACGGCATCCAGACCTGGATAGTCGGCTGGAAGCGCAACGGCTGGAAGACGGCCGACAAAAAGCCGGTCAAGAACGCCGATCTGTGGCAGGCCCTCGATGCCCTGGCCGCGGGTCATCGCCTGGAATGGGTCTGGGTGAAGGGCCACGCCGGCCATCCTGAAAACGAACGTGCCGACGCCCTCGCCAACCGAGGCATCGACGAGCTCTCCCCCGTGAGGCAAGCATGAGGCAGATCGTCCTCGATACCGAAACTACCGGACTCGATCCCCGCCAGGGGCACCGCATCATTGAAATCGCCTGCCTTGAGCTCGTCAATCGCCGCCTCACCGGCCGCCATCTCCACAAGTACCTCAATCCCGATCGGGAAATCGACGAAGGCGCCGCGGCAGTCCACGGCATCACCCTGGATTTTCTCGCCGACAAGCCGCGCTTCGCCGACGTCGCGGACGAATTTCTCGAGTTCGTCAGCGGTGCCGAACTGGTGATCCACAACGCTCCCTTCGACATCGGCTTTCTCGATGCCGAACTGGATCTCCTGGGGCGGGTGCCCGTGCAAACCGTGTGCTCCGGAGTCCGCGACACCCTGCGCATGGCCAGGGAACTCCACCCCGGCAAGCGCAACAGTCTCGACGCCCTCTGCGAGCGCTACGCCATCGACAATTCGGGACGTACCCTGCACGGAGCGCTCCTCGACACGGAACTCCTGGCCGAAGTCTACCTGGCCATGACCCGGGGTCAGGACAGCCTGATCGCCGACCTCGACGATCCGCGCCAGGACGCCCATGGGGGAGCTTCCGGAGAACGCCGTCCACGCTCCCCCCTCCTGGTCCGGCGGGCCGACGAGGCCGAGCTCGGCGAACATAGGCGCATCCTGGCCGCCATCGACAAGGAGACCAAGGGCCAGTGCCTGTGGCTCAAAACCGAATCCGGCGAGCTTGCGGCAGGGGGATGAGCAAGCCAGCCCTCCCCCAGCGCGGGGAATCCGACCCAGGCTCCACGACGGGTCGCAAGTCCGCTTTCCATCCCCGATGGACACCCCCGCTCCCATCGCCACGCTGACCGGCCTGACGGCAGCGTTTGAGTGCGTGCGCGCGGCCTCCCGCGCCGACCCGTTCCCCTCGCTGGCCGTCCGCCGCAGGCGACTCGATGCCCTGGCGGCCCTGGTCCATGACCGGCGCGACGATATCGCCGCCGCCATCGCTCAAGATTTTGGCCACCGCCCCGCCCGGGAAAGCCTGCTCCTGGAGGTCTTCCCCACTCTGGAGGCCCTACGCCACGCCCGCCGCCACCTGCCTGGCTGGATGCGTCCGCGCCATACCCGCGTCTCGCCCTGGTTCCTTCCCGCTCGTGCCGAGATCCGTTACCAGCCGCTGGGCTGCGTCGGCATCATCGCCCCCTGGAACTACCCCCTCTTCCTCGCCGCCGCGCCCCTGGCCTCGGTCTTCGCCGCCGGCAACCGTGCCCTGGTCAAGCTTTCCGAATACACCCCAGCGACCGCCGACCTCCTGGCTGCCCTGGTGCCCCGCTATTTCGCCCCGGACGAGTTCGCCGTCGTGGGGGGCGACGCAGAACTGGCCAAGGCCTTCGCCGCCCTACCCTTCGATCACCTCTTGTTCACAGGCTCGACCGGCGTCGGGCGCCAGGTGATGGCCGCCGCGGCAGCGAATCTCACCCCGGTCACCCTGGAATTGGGCGGCAAATCGCCAGCCCTCGTCGCGCCGGACTACCCTCTGACCCGCGCGGCCGAGCGTATCGTCCTCGGCAAGGGGCTCAACGCCGGCCAGACCTGCATTGCCCCCGATTACGTCCTCCTTCCCTCCGGCAGCGAGGAGTCCTTCCTGGCTGCCGCCCGCCGGACGGCCATCGCCGCCTGGCCGGATTTCGCCCACTGCCCCGATGTCGCGGCGATCGCCAACGAACGCCATTTTCAACGCTTGCTGGCGTATCTCGACGACGCTCGGACGGCGGGGGCCCGCATCGAACCCCTGCTTCCCGAGGCCCGACCCGATCCCGCAACCCGCCGCTTCCCGCCCATCGCCCTCCTGGACGTTCCGGCGAGCTGCCGCGTGATGCACGAAGAAATCTTCGGCCCCCTGCTGCCCCTGGTTCCCTACGCGGACGTGGACCAGGCCCTAGCCTGGGTGCAGGGACGGGAACGCCCCCTGGCCTTCTACCTTTTCGACGAAAATCCCGCCCGCACCGAAAGCATCCTGAACGCCACCGTTGCCGGCGGCGTCACGGTGAATGACACCCTGCTCCACATCGCCCATGACAGCCTCCCGTTCGGTGGCGTAGGTGCCAGCGGCATGGGCCAGATCCATGGCCATGCGGGCTTCCTGACCTTCGCCAAGGAAATGTCCGTCTTCCGCCAAAGCCGGACCAACGGAATGGGCCTGCTCAAACCGCCCTATGGCAAGACCTTCGACGCCCTGCTGCGCCTGCTGGTGCGCTGATTTCGAAGTCCATGGACCCGGTTCGCCCCTACAGCCCTCCACCCGCAGACCATGCCCCGCCGCTCTATATCGACGCCGCCCTGGTCGTCCTGGTGAAGCCTGCCGGCCTGCTTTCCGCCCCCGGCCGCGGGCCGGACAAGGAGGATTGTCTCCTTTCCCGCGGGCAACACCGTTTCGGCGAGCTGTTTCTGGTGCACCGTCTCGACATGGATACTTCCGGCCTGCTCATTCTTGCGCGTTCGCGCGAGGCGCACAGCCGGCTTTCCGCGCAATTCCGCGAGCGCAGGATCGACAAGACCTACGAGGCCATGGTCGCAGGCCGGGTCGCCGCCGACTGGGGCGAAATCGAACTGCCCCTGTCCTGCGATTGGCCTCGCAGGCCCCGTCAGCAAGTCGATTTCCTCCGCGGCCGACCCTCGACGACCCGGTTTCGCGTCCTCAACCGCGACCCCGCACAGGGCAGGACCCGCCTCGAGCTCACACCGATTACCGGGCGTTCCCACCAGTTGCGGGTCCATTGCCTGGCGCTGGGGCATCCGATCATCGGCGACCCGCTCTACGGCAATGCAGGCGAGCGACTGCTCCTGCATGCCCGCCGTATCGCATTCGCCCATCCGCTCTCGGCACGCCCCTTGGCCTTCGAAGACGCGCCGCCCTTCTGAGCGCGCAGGATGAGCGCCGGAAAATCCCCTCCTGATCGGTCTGCCCCGGCCCGGCGCCCAAGCATAGCGACGCTCGCCACTTGCAAAGCCCCTATGCCAAAATCCCGACTTCCTATGGTTCCCTTTCCTCGCTCGTTCAACACCCCGCAAACCGCCGGACCTGACTTTCGACCTGCGGCCCGAAGCGACTGGCGTGACAGTTGCTTCTTTTGGCCAGCGAAATGACAAGAAAAAGGACGTCCCATGCAGTCCCCGATCCAGACTTATCTTGAGTCGATACACAAACGTCTCGCGGCCGACACCCGGGGCGACGTCGCCAGCTACATTCCCGAACTGACCAAGGCCAATCCCGCCTGGTTCGGCATCAGCGTCGTGACCCTCGATGGAACCCGCTACTCCGCCGGCGACACCCAGCAACTCTTCACGCTGCAATCCACGTCCAAGCCCTTCGTCTACGGCACCGCGCTGACGGATCGCGGCATCGCCTACGTCCGCAGCAAGATCGGCGTGGAACCGAGCGGAGACGCCTTCAATTCGATCAGTCTCGATCCCAAAACCGGTGCGCCCAAGAATCCGATGATCAATGCTGGTGCAATTGCCGCGACGAGCCTGGTCGGCGGCACGACGGCAGCGGAACAATGGGCCAATATTCGAGCGGCTCTGGGCCGTTATGCCGGCCGCGACCTGGACATCGACGAAGCCGTCTATAGCTCCGAGAGCACGACCGGCCACCGGAATCGCGCCATCGCCTGGATGTTGAAGAACTTCGGCATCATCGAAGGCGAACCGATGGACGCCCTCGAGAATTACTTCCGCCAATGTTCGTTCCTGGTCACTTGCGACGATCTGGCCATGATGGCCGCCACCTTGGCCAATGGCGGAGTCAATCCGCTATCCGGCCAGCGCGCGCTCTCTTCGGAGCATGTGGAGCGGGTTCTCAGCGTCATGACCTCCTGCGGCATGTACGACTATTCGGGCAGCTGGATCTACGAGGTCGGCATTCCCGCGAAGAGCGGCGTGGGCGGCGGCATCATGGCGGTACTCCCGGGGCGCTTCGGCATCGGCGTCTTCTCGCCGCTCCTCGACGAAAAGGGGAACAGCGTGCGGGGAATCGAGGCGTGCAAGAGCCTGTCCAGCGACCTGAAACTCCACGTCTTCACCCATCTGGGCGACCCGCGGGCGGCATTGGGCCGAATCTACACCGGGGCGGACGCACCCTCCCGGCGGCAGCCGCTTCCGCCCATGAAAGACTATCTCGGCCGCTTCGGGCACCGGATCAAGTATCTCTGCCTGCACGGCTACCTTGGCGTCGACGGGGTCGAATACATCATCCGCCGCATGCAGGCCATGGCCCAGGACACCCAGTGCTTCATCCTCGACATGCATCAAGTGGACGGGGTCTGCGACAGTGCCGCCCGCCTCATCACCGAAACTCGGCTGCGTTTCGAGCGCGAGGGAATCCACACGGTGTTCTCCCGCATCCAGGGCCGGCGCGGAATCATCGATCCGCTGAGTCACTCCCTGCGCAGCGATGAAAGAGGATTCCTGAGTTTCGAGGACAACGATCTCGCCGTCGAGTGGTGCGAAAACCAACTTTTTTCCGGTCAGGGCAGCGGCGCGCCGGAAGACTGCACTGAGCTTGCCCAGTGCCGGCTGTTCCAGGGCGCCGACAAGTCCCTGCTGGAACGCGTGGCAGCCATTGCCGGCCAACGGGAATTCCCGGCGGGATCGCGCATTCTCTCGGCCGGCCAAGCCGGCGATGGCGAGATCTTTCTTCTCCAACGCGGCCAGGTCAGCATCCTGGTGCCGCTCGACCATGGCGCCCACCAGCGCGTCTCCACCCTCGGCCCCGGCATGAGTTTCGGCGAAATGCTCCTGCTCGGAAAGTCGGCGCGCAGCGCCACCGTGCATGCCGATACCGACGTCTGTTGCTGGATACTGCAGGCCGCCGACCTGAACGTCTTGTGCGAAGAATTTCCCCAGCTCAAGGTCACCCTGCTCCACAATCTTGCGGCAGACCTCGCCAGCAAGCTTAGACGCGCCACCCAGTGGATCGGCGCTCTCGCCTGAACCTGGCGCCGGCAAGGACCGGCGCTTCGGGAGGCGTTCAGCGAATCGACACCTCCACCCGCCGATTGCGGGGCTCGTAGGTGTTGTCGGGCGTCTGGATCAACAAATTGCGCTTGCCATGGGAATCGACTTCGATGGAGTTGGCCCGCAAACCCAGGCCCTTGAGCAGCTCCGCCACCCGTGCCGCGCGTTTGAGGGCGAGCTTTTCGTTGTACTCGGTGGTGTACAAGGTGTCCGTGTGCCCGATGATCGAGACCTCCGCCGAGCGCCGCAGATTGACTTCCTGCACGATCGCCTGCAGAAGCGTCTCCGATTCCGCAGTGAGCGTCGTCCCGGTGGAAAAATAAAGCAGGCGGTGCAGCGGCAAAGGCGGCTTGGCGGCAATGGCTTCGCCAAAGTCCCGGTCGAGCCGCTGCGGGTCAACCGAGTCGCGAACCGTCCGACCGTCCAGATCGGCAGCCTGCCCCGAGCGATCGAGAAGCTGCTCGCCCTTGTCCCCGCGGACGATCACCTTGCCCACCGAACCGTCCGGACTGGGAACGAGCACGACGTACGATCCCGATCCGGCGCAACCGAACAGGGAAACCGCCAGCGCCAGGACGCCCATTCCCCGCATCAACCCCCGGCGGAAGGTCGCCCCTCCAACTGCACGATTCACTCCGGATCCACCTTGAGCAGGAATTGGGTTCCCCGCACGCCAATCACGCCGCTCGGGGTTTTCACGGTCACGGCGTCGGGCTGCAACTTGGCGATCACCCCGGAGACATAGTTGAGGCTTCCCCGCGCCAGCCGGCTGTTGAGTTTCAGCTTGCCCTCGGCCGGCGCGTACAGGTATTCATCCACCGTCAGTTGCGTATCCGAGCCAAAGGACATGATGGTCTCGTCCTTCAGGGTCAAGCCCAGACTGCTGCCCTTGCCGGTCTGCAAGATACTGCCGAGGAAGACCGGAGTCCCCACCTCGGCTTTGACGACCTTGTCCGCCGTGGTGACCGTCGCCGAACCGGAAACGGTCTTCACATAGCCTATCGGCGCATCCGCCAGGAGCGCACCCGCCACCGTCAGGGTAGCCAGACCGGCCAGGAACTGCTTCAACATGCCTTCACCATACCTCCGCAACGAGCAGCCATTTTCCGCCGCTGGACAGGCAAACGCAACCCAATGGGATTGCGCCTGGCAAATTCCCTACAATCGCACCTGGTCCCGCCCCCGCTCCCCTTCGCCTGCCTGAGAGTAGCCCCTTGGCCCCGATTCAATCCCGCATAGACTCACCCGCCGAACCCTCGCGCTGGATCGGTCTGGCACTTGCCTTGGCGGTGCCTCTCCTCGGTCTTGCCCTGGTCGTCGCCGATACTGCCCCGGTGCGTCTGCTCCGCAATGCCGTCTTCGATCAGTACCAGCGCTGGTCCCCGCGCGAGCAGGTGGACGTCCCGGTTCGGGTGATCGACATCGACGAGGCCAGTCTGGCGCGCCTGGGTCAGTGGCCTTGGCCCCGGAACCGCCTTGCCGAGCTGGTCGAGCGATTGCATCAGGCAAATGCAGCCGCCATCGCGCTGGACATCCTCCTGGCCGAGTCCGATCGCAGTTCCCCCCGGGCCATGGCGGAGCTCTGGCCGCTCTCGAACGACTTGCGCAGCGGCTTGATGCGTCTGCCGGACCACGACGATCTGCTGGCGGCGACTCTGGAAAAAAGTCCTTCGGTCCTGGGCTTCGCCCTGCAGCAGAGCGATTCCCTGAAGGCAGGCTCCGCAAAGCCGGCGAACCCCTTGGACCCCGTACCCTTCCGCTTCGTGAATTCCGGGGAGAATCCCGCCCTGCGCGTCCCCGTTTTCGACTTGGCGATCAAGGCGCTTCCCCGCTTCGAAGCCGTTGCCCAAGGCTACGGATCGCTCAACTTCATTGCCGATCGCGACGGCATCGTCCGCAAGGTGCCCCTGGTGATGCGCCTGGGCGATCAGATCCTGCCCGCGCTCGTCGGTGAGGTCCTGCGCGTGGCGCAAGGGCAAAGAAACTATCTGCTCACATCCTCGGGACCGGCGACGGGCCTGACCGAGATCCGTATCGGCTCCGTGGTCATTCCGACGACGCCGGCGGGGGAAATGTGGATGCACTACGCAGCCGACAGCGCTGGACTTCGGCTACCGGCCTGGCAGGTGCTCGACGGGAGCGCCAACCCGAGTCTGCTGGAAGGCCATGTCGTCATCGTCGGCAGTTCCGCGCAAGGGCTGATGGATCTCCGTTTCAGTCCCCAGGGAGAAATCATTCCCGGCGTCGAAATCCACGCCCAGGCCCTGCAGCAAATCCTCTCCGGACATTTTCTGGTCCGGCCGGGCGCAGCAACTCCTCTGGAGGCCATCGCCATTCTCCTGGGGGGTTGCATCGTCGCCCTGGCCACGATCCAGCTCGGGGCCATTCGGGCCACCCTCGTCACCGGATTGACCTTGACCATCCTCCTCGCAGCCGGCTGGATTGCCTTTGCCGAACACGCCTTGCTCGTCGATACGGTGACCCCGTCCCTGATCCTGGCGGCGACCTTCGCCTGTGGCAGCCTCTACCACCACTACGCCAGCGAACGAAAACAGCGCTGGATACGGGACGTCTTTTCCCGCTACGTCTCTCCCAACCGCGTGAACTACCTGGTCGACCACCCCGGCAGCGTCTCCCTGGGGGGTAAAGTGCAGGAATGCAGCTTTGTCTTCACCGATCTGGCCGACTTCACGGCGCTCATGGAAGCCATCGATCCGCGGGAAGCCGTCGACATGCTCAACGGCTATCTGGACGAATTGATCGCCATTGCCTTCAGCTTCGAAGGGACACTGGATCGCATCGTCGGCGATTCCGTCGTAATTCTCTTTTCCGCACCGATCCCCCAGGCCGATCACCGCACGCGGGCCCTGGCCTGTGCCCAAGCCATGGATCGCTTCGCCCACGAGTACGCCACGGGCCTGGCATCCCGCGGCGTGCGCTTCGGCAAGACGCGCATCGGGATACACGCTGGCGAAGTCTTCGTCGGAAACGTCGGAGGCCGGACCATTTTCGACTACCGGGCGCTGGGCGATCCGATCAACACCGCATCGCGCCTGGAAAGCGTCAACAAGCACCTGGGTACGACCCTGTGCGCGTCGGAAGCCGTCGTCGGGGAGAGTGCCCCGGACAATGCCCTTCCCGTCGGACGGCTGGTACTCAAGGGCAAGACCCAACCCATCAAGGTCTTCGAAATCGTCCCCGAGAGGGAGTTGCCGCAGCGGGCCCCGCGCCGGCAGTATCGGGATGCCTTTGCGCTTCTCGCCGGCGCGGATACGAGTTCTGCCATGGCCGCCTTCAGGATTCTCGCAACCGCCTATCCGGAAGATCCGCTCGCAATCCTGCATCATCGCCGGCTCGCCGAAGGTGCTGTCGACGATCTCATCATCCTGACCGAGAAGTGAGCGCCCCACCCTTGCCCCACGCCCATCGCCCCATCGGAGGCCCCATGACCCCATCCCCCCTGGGCAGCAGCCCGCTCACCGTCCCGCCCCTTTGCCTGGGAACCATGACCTTCGGCAAGCAGACCTCGGAAGCCGACGCCCACGCCCAGCTTGATCTGGCCCTGGAGCGGGGCGTGAATTTCATCGATACGGCCGAGATGTACGCCGTCCCGCCGCGACCCGAAACCTTCGGCCGCAGCGAAGCCATCATCGGCTCCTGGCTCGCCCGCCAAGCCCGCGACCGCATCGTCATCGCGACCAAGGCCGCAGGTCCCGGCCGCAACCTGCACTGGATCCGCAACGGCCCCAGTGGGCTCGACCGCGGCAATCTGCGGGAAGCCCTGGCCGGCTCCCTGAAGCGCCTGGGAACCGACTACGTCGATCTTTACCAGTTGCACTGGCCGGCTCGCAACCAGCCCATGTTCGGCCAGTGGCAATTCGAGCCGGAGCGGGAGCGGGAGTGCACCCCGATCCGCGAACAGCTGGAGGCCCTGGACGAGCTGGTCCGCGAGGGCAAGGTGCGCGCCATCGGCGTCTCGAACGAGCACCCCTGGGGCATCATGGAATTCCTGCGCATCGCCCGGGAGTATGGCTTGCCGGTCATCGCCTCGACCCAGAATGCCTACAATCTCCTCAACCGGACCTTCGAAACCGGCCTCGCCGAAGTCTGCCTCCGCGAAAAGGTCGGTCTGCTGGCCTATTCGCCCCTGGCCTTCGGCCACCTGACCGGCAAATATCTGGCCGACCCGGGCGGTCCGGGGCGCATCAACGCCTTCCCGGATTTTGGCCAGCGCTACACCAAGCCCAACGTGGCCGCGGCCGTCGCCGCCTATGTCGCCCTGGCAAGAGAGCACGGCATCAGCCCCACCCGTCTCGCCCTGGGATTCGTCCGCTCGAGGAATTTTGTCAGCAGTACCATCCTGGGAGCTTCGTCCTTGGGCCAACTCGCCGAAGACCTCGCTGCGGCCGCCGAACCCTTGACCGCCGGACTCCTGGCGCGAATCGACGCCCTTCACCTGCGCTACACCAATCCCGCTCCCTGACCGGAAAAGGCGACCCCGCGGTCATTCGCTGGGCAGTCCCGGACCCGGCGGCTGGACGCTCTGATCGCCGAAATCGACCCCGCTGATTTCCGCCGACTCGATGAGGCGCGCCACGTA
>SSTA01000299.1 GCA_009469685.1 Azonexaceae bacterium
GACCCCCGCCGCCGCCGTCGCCGGCTTCTTCATCGGCCACCCCGCCGCCCGCTATTTCGCGATCCCCAAGATCGGGCGGGATCAGTTGGAAGACTGGGCAAGGCGCAAGGGGATGCCAGTTTCAGAGGCGGAACGGTGGCTAGCGCCCTTGCTCTAGCGATTCTCTTCGTCGAATTCGATTACATGCGGTTACAGCCCCGGTTGACGGCATACTTTCCGCCACCGAGAAACGACAACCAACCCAGGTCCCTGAGCGCCTGTAACTGTTGTCTTAGCTTTGCTTTTATGTGCTTGTTGTTGGGAAAGATTCGAGCCAGCTCGGGCTCGGCGCTATAGACATCGGCCAAGGAGAATGACTCCTAACTCAGCCGAGAAACAATCCCCATGGTGACGGTTAACCAGCCCCTGGAGTCTGCGTTGCCCTCGTCCAGAAAGGCTGTTCTTTTCCATTCTCGCTGTATTTCGTCCTGGGGTACTGCCTGGAATTCCTTGACGCACGCAATTCTTCCTTCCGGCGGGAGCAATCCGATATTGATGTTGCATCCCTGCCAGCCCGCTCGTCGGCAGTGGTTTCCCAGCGGCGTTCTCGGGACGACGATCTCCGCTACAAGAAATCGCTTCGGGATCGCGACCACGCTTCTGGTCTCGTATTCTTCCGTATAGCTGAGAAGGATCAAATTGGCGCTTTGGCCTGATCGAATTCTGGTTAGCATTGAGGCGTAGGCCCCATCAGGAATCGTTTTGCCAAAGACTCCCTTCTTGCTCTTGAGCTCAAATCCTTGCCTACAGGTCCTGCACAGAAAATCCATGGCTACAGTGTTGTTGGGCGTCCGACACAACCCGTCGGCGCATTGGGGGCATTGGAAATTGCTTTCTATCCACGCCTCGCTGAAAACGCGGGCACGTTGGGTGGCGCTCTTATATCGACTGAGGATGTTCAAGATAGGTTGTGCTCCAATCCGACCCAGTATCGGACGACAAGCTGGGACCGCACTTCGAAATTTGGCGCCCACCGCCAATCTTGAGCGGCAGGGCCAGCAGCAATAGTAGCCCTACCTCTGGAGCACCGGACCATAAGGCAATCACCAAGAGACTTCGCATGGGCTCAACCGCGACTAACATCGACCTCACCCCCCTCAACACCCTCGCCCTTCCCGGTCGGGCAGCGCGCTATCGACGCGTAACCGAGGTCGGGCAGCTCCACGAACCGGAAGCCCAGGGGAGTCCCCGCTTCATCCTCGGCGGAGGGAGCAATCTGGTCGTGGAAGGCGACTTCGACGGCTTGGTTCTGCACATGGCAATTCCCGGAAGACGCCGGGTCGCGGAGGACGCCGAAGCTTGGTTCATCGAGGCCGGTGCGGGCGAAAACTGGCACGACTTTGTCCAATGGACGCTGGACCAGGGCTGGCCGGGCCTGGAAAACCTTTCCCTGATTCCCGGAACGGTAGGTGCGGCACCGATCCAGAACATCGGCGCCTACGGCCTGGAAGTGGGCGAACGGATCGCCCGGGTGGATGCCTACGACTTCGCCACCCGCTGTCTCGTCGCCTTTGGTCCTGAGGATTTCCGTTTCGACTACCGGGACAGCATCTTCAAACAGGAAGGCTGGCATCTTTCCGGCCGCTTCGCCATCGTCGCGGTAAGCTTTCGTCTGCCGAAGTCCTGGTCGGCCAACTGCCGTTATGGCGATCTCGCAAAGGAACTGGCCGCGCGGGACATCACCGCTCCCAGCCCCGCGGATGTCGCGGCGGCGATCATCGCCATCCGCCGACGCAAGCTTCCCGACCCTGCTTTGGTACCCAACGCGGGCAGTTTTTTCCACAATCCCATCGTCGATGCCTGTGCCGCCGACGCCCTTGCCGCGCGGCATCCCACCCTGCCCCGCTATCCTCAGCCAGACGGCCGCGTGAAGCTGGCCGCCGGCTGGCTCATCGAGCAGGCCGGCTGGAAGGGGCGCGATCTGGGGCCGGCAGGTATGTACGAGGGACAGGCCCTGGTCCTGGTCAATCGGGGAGGTGCCCGGGGTGCCGATGTCCGCGCCCTAATGACCGAAGTCCAGAGAGACGTGAGGCAGCGCTTCGGTATCGACCTATTGCCCGAGCCGGTCTTCATCGGCGGTGGAGGCCGGGCCTCCGGCTAGCCGTTTTGCGCAAGGCACCGGCCTACCGAAACGGGCGCCACTTACGGTATAGTCCCTGCGCAAGAAGAAGGATCGAGGGAAAACAAGATGGCAGACGAGACGAACACCCCCCGCGGCACCTCGGCCCGCGCACCGGATCTGAACTGGAGCCA
>SSTA01000300.1 GCA_009469685.1 Azonexaceae bacterium
GTGGTCGAGCTCAACACGTCCTACACCATCCGCTCCAACACGCTCGATACCAGTCAATGTGCCTCGCTCGCCAACAGTAGCAACTGCGTGCATGCGGCGACGACTTGTACCGACAGCACACCGTGCAAAACCATCAACGGCTTGCAAGTGTGCCTTTCGACGGTCTCCCCCTTGCCGGCCGGAGCGCAAAGCTCCGGAGATTCCTGCTGGACGAGATCTGAGGATTACACCTGTGCCGGCAGCACGCTGACAAACGATTGCCAGCCCTTCATCGATCGTGGGTGCACGCCGATGTCCTCGCAGTGTGTTGATCCCTTGCCATCGGGTGGGTGCGACATGAGCGAGAGGACGTATTCATGCCCGGCGTCGCCAGCAACCCAGAGCCAGCGAACTGTGTGCGACCAGCGTTCATTTTGCCAAGGTGGCTCCAACTGTTTCGACACCAGCAATCCGGCGGATCAGGACTTCGGTAAAGCCATGGCCTCCATGGAGGCAGCCCGCGAGGCGGGGGTTTATGGTGCCGATCAGCGCCTGTTCAAAGGAACGGGCGAGCGATGCCGGAAGAAGCTTTTCGGGTTGGTCGACTGCTGCAAGAAAGGCGGCGGCGGGGCAGCGAGAAGCAATCACAACCTGATGGCAGCCACCATGCAGGGGGTGATGATTGGCGGCCAGCTCGCCATCAACGCCGGCAGCAAGTACATGTTCGACTTCATGTACCCGGAATTCACCAGCTATGTCGAAGCCGGTGCGCAGGCCATGATTTCCTCGGAGGTGCTTTTCACGCCGACGAATTTTCAGCCGTCCTTCACCTTCTACGGTCTGACATTCTCGACGGGGGCGGTGAGTAGCGGGCTGCTGGGTGGGCCGATTTATTCGCTCGGCTCCCTGGGGAGCTTCAATCTGTACTTCGATCCCTATTCCCTGGCGGCGGCCATCGCGCTGCAATTGCTGTCGGAGCTGCTTTCCTGCGAGCAATCCGAACAGCTTCTCGCGATGCACCGGGATGCCAGCCTGTGCGTGCATGTCGGATCGTACTGTTCGGCACGGGTGCCCATAATCCGGACCTGTATCGAGCAGACCCAGTCCTACTGCTGCTTCAACTCCCGCCTGGCCCGGATCATCAATGAGCAGGGCAGGAGCCAGGTCGGCAAAAGCTGGGGGAGCGGCGAGAGCCCAGATTGCTCCGGCTTCACCACGGCCGAGTTCGAGCACTTGGACTTTTCCCGGATCGACATGAGCGAATTCATCCAGGAAATATCGTCCAGCGTTCGCATTCCCAGTGCGAGCTCCTTTGGTCAGAACGTGCAAGGCACCGTCCAACAGCGCGTCAACAGCTACTACAACCGATGAAACGATTCCGGGCCTCCGCAATGGCACTCTGCTTCTTTGCTCTGCTATCGAGCGAGGAGATCCTCGCGACCGAATTAAAGCAATACCTTCTGACTGCCATCGATGCGCCAAACGGCCGATCCGGTGGCGAAATGAGCGGTCCGATGGCTGATTTCTTCAAGGGGCAGACACGTTCATCGCTGCCGGTACTGGTCCAGGTCAGGACTATCAAACACTTCTCAGCCGCAGGGTGCGCTCGATTGGAGGCTACCTTGTCGCAAGACGGCGTGCCCACGACCAATGGTCAGAAAATTCCTTTTTCAGTCCGCTACGAACTGAATTTGTGCCGCGATGGGCGTCCGCCGACGGAGGGCATGGACCTCGACGCGGCATCACGGGCGCTGTCCCGCGAAGTGCCTTCGCAATAGTGAGAGAATCCGTTTTTTTGATAAACCACAGGAGCACCTTGATGAACAAATCCGAGCTGATCGAAGCATTGGCAACCAAGGCTGAGCTTTCCAAGGCGGCCGCCGGCCGTGCCGTCGATGTTCTGGTCGAAGAAATTGTGACCGCTGTCGCCAAGGGAGATTCGGTGACACTGGTGGGCTTTGGTACATTCAAGTCGGCTGCGCGTGCGGCTCGTGAGGGCAAGAACCCGAAAACCGGCGAGAAAATCAAGATCGCTGCAACGACGGTGCCGAAGTTCTCGGCGGGCGCTACCTTCAAACAGGAAGTCGCCGCCAAAGCCAAAAAGAAGTAAGCCATGAGAACCGTGTCGTCACCAGACACGGCCCGGCTTTTACAATCAACGATCGTTTAGTTTTTCTTGCATTAAAGGTCAATGCAAGGCAAACTTCAACGATCGTTTAGTTTTTTCGGAGAGTCTTATGGCAAACAGGGAAGTCAGTATCTCCTCTGTCGTCGAGCTTGGAGAGATTCTTCGGGCTGTCCGCAAGGAATCCGGGCTGACTCAACACGACGCTGCGGCACTATGCAACGTCAGTCTGCCATTTCTCAATGGACTGGAGCAAGGAAAGTCGACCGCCCAGATCGGAAAAGTCCTGTCCGTCTGCAGCCGGTTCGGTATTGACGTCAGGCTGAGATTGCCGGGTGA
>SSTA01000301.1 GCA_009469685.1 Azonexaceae bacterium
CCACCATCTCCATGGCCTTGGTGATCTTGCGCGTGTTCTCGACGCTCTTGATCTTGTTGCGAATTTCCTTGCCGCTAGGCATGGCGTTCTCCTAAGCGATCAGGCCCAGCTGCTCTTGAACGCCTGGATGCCGGCGGCCAGCTTCTTTTCCGTCTCGCCATCAAGCTCAGCCTTGGACTCCATGGTGTTCATGACGTCGGCGCAGTTAGACTTGAGGTATCCGATCATGGCCTTTTCGCACTCGAGGGCGCGCTTCACTTCGACGTCGTCGAAGTATCCCTTGTCGGCGGCGTACAACGTGACGGCCATTTCGGAGATGCTCATGGGGGCGTACTGGGGCTGCTTCATCAGCTCGGTCACCAGACGACCACGTTCCAACTGCTTACGGGTGGCATCGTCCAGATCGGAAGCGAACTGGGCGAAGGCCGCGAGTTCCCGGTACTGGGCGAGGGCCAGACGCACACCACCGCCGAGCTTCTTGATCAGCTTGGTCTGGGCGGCACCACCGACGCGGGACACGGAAATACCGGCGTTGATGGCGGGACGGATACCGGCGTTGAAGAGGTCGGTTTCCAGGAAGATCTGACCGTCGGTAATGGAGATCACGTTGGTCGGAACGAAGGCGGACACGTCGCCGGCCTGGGTTTCGATCACGGGGAGAGCGGTCAGCGAACCGGTCTTGCCCTTGACTTCGCCGTTGGTCAGCTTCTCGACCCAGGCGGCAGAAACGCGAGCGGCGCGCTCCAGCAGACGGGAGTGGAGGTAGAACACGTCGCCGGGGTAGGCTTCGCGGCCGGGCGGACGGCGCAGCAGCAGGGAAACCTGACGGTAGCCCCAGGCCTGCTTGGTCAAGTCATCGTAAATGATCAGGGCGTCTTCGCCGCGATCACGGAAGTATTCGCCCATGGTACAGCCGGCATACGGTGCGATGAACTGCAGCGCAGCGGATTCGGAAGCGGAGGCGGCGACCACGATGGTGTATTCCATGGCGCCGTGCTCTTCCAGCTTGCGCACCACGTTGGCGATGGTGGAAGCCTTCTGGCCGATGGCGACATAGACGCAGTAGAGGTTCTTGCCCTTCTGGTTGATGATCGCATCGACGGCGACGGCGGTCTTGCCGGTCTGGCGGTCGCCGATGATCAGCTCGCGTTGGCCACGGCCGACGGGCACCATGGAGTCCACGCACTTCAGACCGGTCTGCACAGGCTGGGAAACGGACTGCCGCCAAATAACGCCGGGAGCGACTTTTTCGATCTTGTCGGTCAGCTTGGCGTTGATCGGGCCCTTGCCGTCGATGGGACGACCCAGGGAGTCCACGACGCGACCGAGCAGCTCGGGGCCGACGGGAACTTCCAGAATGCGGCCGGTGGTCTTCACCACGTCGCCTTCGGAGATGTGCTCGTATTCGCCGAGGACGACGGCGCCGACGGAATCGCGCTCGAGGTTCAGCGCCATGCCAAAGGTGTTGCCGGGGAATTCCAGCATTTCGCCCTGCATAACATCCTGCAGGCCGTGGACGCGGCAGATGCCGTCGGTCACGGAGACCACAGTTCCCTGGGTGCGCACTTCGGTGGCGCCCTGGAGATTCTGGATCTTGCTCTTGATCAGTTCAGAAATTTCGGAAGGATTCAACTGCATGAAATTCTCCTAGTTGTTCAGCGCCGTTGCCATGGTGTCGAGCTTGCCGCGGACTGAAGCATCCAGCATCTGGTCACCAACGATCACCTTGATACCCCCAATCAGTTCGGGGTCCACGGACACGGACGTCTCGAGCTTGGTCTTGAAGACCGCTTCGAGCTGGGGCACCAGGGTTTTCACCTGGGCGTCGTCCATGGGAAAGGCCGATATGATCTCGGCCTGTTTGGTGCCTTCTTCGGCCTGCTTGTACTGTTCGTACAGGCCGGCGATTTCGGGCATCAGTCCCAGTCGATCGTTGTTGGACAGCAGCTGGATGAAGTTCGACAGCTCCGCAGCTACCGCCGTACCGCAGGCAGACCTGAAGAGGTCGACCAGCTGCGAGGCCGCCACGTTGGGGTCGCCGATGGCCGCGCGGGCCTCGGGATTGGCCGCCACCTGGCCGAGCAGAGCGACCTGCTCGGCCCATTTGGCCAGATTGCCGCTTTCCTTAGCGGCCCGAAAAAGAGCCTCCGCGTAAGGACGGGCGATAGTTACGGATTCGGCCATTTTTACAAGCCCTGTTTCAGGGCGCCCAGCATATCGGCATGCACGGACGCATTGATTTCCTTGCGCAGGATCTTTTCGGCGCCGGCGACGGCCAGTTCAGCAACGCGCTCGCGCAACTGCTGTTTGGCACGTTCGACTTCCTGTTCGATCTCGGCTTTGGCGCCGGCGACGACCTTGTCGGCCTCGACCTTGGCAGCGCCCTTGGCTTCTTCGACGATCTGCTGCGCACGCTTTTCGGCTTGGGCGACGAGATCCGCGGATTTCTCCTTGGCTTCCCGCAGCGCCTCGGCGGAACGCTTGGCGGCGAGCTCCTGCTCGTTCTTGCCTCGTTCGGCCGCAGCCAGGCCTTCGGCGATCTGAGCTTGACGGTCTGCCATCGCCTTGGAGAGCGGCGGCCACACGTACTTCATCGTGATCCAGATGAAGATCGCAAACCAGATTGCCTGGCCAATCAGTGTAGCGTTGATGTTCACGCTAACCTCCTGGTAAGTTGGGTTTCAGGGGTGCGGATTAGTGCTTCAGCAGGGCCAGGAACGGGTTGGCGAAGAGCAGGAACAGAGCGATACCGACGCCGATCATGGTGACGGCGTCGAGCAGGCCGGCCACGATGAACATCTTGACCTGCAGGGTCGGGATCATTTCCGGCTGACGGGCAGCGCCTTCCAGGAAGCGGCCGCCGAGGATACCGAAGCCGATGGCGGTACCAAGAGCGCCGCAGCCGATCAGAATGGCAACAGCGATGGCGGTGTTGGAGAGGACGGTTGCGAGTTCCATGTTTACTCCTCAGTAAGTTAAAAAGGGTGTTGCGGGGTTAAAGATAAAAACTACGAAGAACCTGAAGCCTATGATTAGTGCGACTCGGAAGCCATGGACATGTAAACGATGGTCAGCATCATGAACACGAAGGCCTGCAGGGTGATGATCAGGATATGGAACAACTCCCAGGGCAAGGCCAGCGGCAATTGGTAGAGACCGAGCAGGGCAATCAGGATGAACACCATTTCACCGGCGTACATGTTGCCGAAGAGACGCAGGGCGAGCGAGATGGGCTTGGCGATGTCTTCGACCACGCGGAAGATGAAATTCACCGGAGCCAGCTTGGCGCCGAACGGAGCCGAGAAGACTTCATGCAGGAAGCCGCCGACGCCCTTCACCTTGATGTTCATCCACAGCATGATGAAGAAGACGCTGATGGACATCGCGAAGGTCAGGTTGGGATCGGTGGTCGGAACGAATTTGAAGGGCAGGTGTTCGTTGCCGGTGACCTTCTGGGCGACGAGCGGCAGGAAGTCCACCGGCACCAAGTCCATGGCGTTCATGATGAACACCCAGCAGAAGATGGTGATGGCCAGAGGCGTCACCAGGGCACTCTTGCCATGGAAGGTGTCGCGCACCTGCTGGTCGACCAGGCCGACAACCATTTCGACGAAATTCTGCCCCCCGGAAGGAATACCGGAGGTCGCTTTCGCGGCCAGCTTGGCCATCAGGCCGAAGATCAGCAGTCCCAGAAAGCCGGACACCAGCAGGGTGTCGAGGTGGAAGGTCCAGAAACCGGTACAGACGCCGTCGATCTTGGAACTGTCGGCGCAGACGGCCAGGTTGGTAAGGTGGTGTTGGATATAGCCTGCGGTTCCGCCTTCTGCGCTCATTTTTTCTCCAATCGGCCTAACGTTGCTTCAACAACGCCAGCCAGTAGATGACGAAGGTTGATGCGTAACCGAGAAAGAGCGGCAGGACCGCTACATCCCGGTACCCCAGAAATACAAAGGCAAAGCCAGCCAATGTGAGGAGAAACTTGAAGCCCTCACCCGCCGCCTGAGCCCGGTAAAGCTTTACCGGATCACTGCCGGACGTCAGTCGCATCGCCCTCAGCACGTAGCCGAGGTTGGCAATGACGCCGATGGATCCCCCGATCAAAACCGAAGCAGCCGATCGCGCATCGACAACCCCCCAAGCGATCGCCCCGAGGACGATCGTGAGTGCCGCTTGCCGGCTGAGAATCCACACCACTTGCTCGGGCAAGACAGGCCTCGGTTTAAAGCGGCGCCACTGTATCAGACGCCCAATTTTGAGTCAATTTTTGAGTCGGATGTTGCAGCGCACAAGCGGCGGCATTATGCCAACCGGTCTCATGCACATTGACTCGCCTCGTATTGCAAACGTCATCACCGATTACGCCGATGATCTATTGGCGAAAGCGCTCGATGAGACCTTCCAATTGATCCAGATCAGAAAACTCGATGGTGATCCGGCCGCGCCCCTGCTTGCCGGATTGGATCACCACCGCAGCGCCCAGAGTGTCGGACAGTTCCTCCTGCAAACGCAGGACATCGCGATTGATCGGCCGCGCCGCCGACGCCTTGGGCGGATTGAGCGCTTGCTGGACCAGGCGTTCCGCTTCGCGCACCGACAATCCCTTGCTGACGATGACCTGGGCAGCGGCAACCTGCTGGGCCGATTTCAGGGGCAGCAGGGCACGCGCGTGCCCCATGTCCAGTTTGCCGTCCATCAGTAGATCCTGCACCGTCGCCGAGAGCTGCAGGAGGCGCAGGAGATTGGAGGTTGCCGGCCGCGATCGTCCTACGGCGTCGGCCGCCTGCTCATGGGTCAACCCGAACTCGTCTACCAGACGCTTGATGCCCTGGGCTTCCTCGAGGGGGTTGAGATTTTCCCGCTGAATATTTTCGATCAAGGCCATGGCCAGCGCCTGTTCGTCCGGAATGCTACGGACGAGCACCGGGACTTCGGCGAGCCCCGCCAACTGGGCCGCACGCCAACGGCGTTCGCCAGCAACGATTTCATAGCGTTCGGCACCCGGGATGGATTCCACGGCACGCACGAGAATCGGCTGCATCACCCCCTGGGACTTGATCGACGCGGCCAGTTCGGTGAGCGAGGTCTCGTCCATGCGGGTACGGGGCTGATACTTCCCAGGCCGCAGTCGCTCCACCGGCAGAATACGCTGTTCGTCGGCGCGTTTTTCGTCGTTGCCGGAAAGCAGAGCGTCGAGCCCGCGGCCTAGGCCCTTCATCTTGATCATCATGCAGCGACCCTTTCGAGAATTTCCTGCGCCAACGCGTTGTAGGCCTGGGCCCCCCTGGAGCTCTTGTCGAAGGCGATGACCGGCTTGCCGTAGGACGGTGCTTCGGCAAGGCGAACATTGCGGGGAACGATGGTGCGATAGACCTTGGCCCCAAAGTGGCTTTCGAGTTCCGCCGACACCTGCTGCGTCAGGGTGCTTTGCGGGTTGTACATGGTGCGCAGCAGACCCTCGATTTCCAGACGGTGGTTGAGGTGGGTGCGTACCTTACGCAAGGTCTCGACCAAATCGGACAGTCCTTCCAGAGCGTAATACTCGCACTGCATCGGAATGAGGACGGCATCCGAGGCGACCAAGCCGTTGACGGTGAGCATGTTGAGGGCCGGCGGGCAATCGATGAGCACGAAGTCGTAATCCGCTCCTGCGGCGGCGAGGGCGTCGCGCAGACGGAATTCCCGCGCGTCCATCTCGATCAGTTCGACCTCGGCCCCGGCTAGTTCGCGATTGGCGGGCAGGACGTCGAAGCCAAAATTGGTGGGGAGGCAAACTTCGGCAAGGGTCGCCAAGCCGAGGAGGAGCTGATAGACCGTAGGCAGGGCTTCCTTCTTGGTGATCCCCGATCCGGTCGTGGCGTTTCCTTGCGGATCGAGGTCGATGAGCAGGACGCTCCGGCCCGCAGCGGCCAGGCTGGCGGCTAGATTGACCGCCGTCGTGGTCTTGCCGACGCCGCCCTTTTGGTTGGTGATGGCGAGAATTCTCATGAAACGGCTTTCATAACGATCAAATGGCGCTCGGCGACCAGCCCTGGAACGGTCAGGGGCAAGGTTTTCTCGACGGCAATGCCGGCCGGCAGGTCGGTCAATTCGGCTCGGGGCAACTGCCCTTTCATGGCCAACCAGCGCCCCCCCGGCGCGAGGAGGTGGCGCGTCGCGGCGACGAAGGAGGCGAGGTCGGAAAAGGCCCGCGACGCGATCAAGGCAAAACTGCCCTGCAGTTCCTCGACCCGGCCGTGAATTGGATGAAGGTTGCTCAGCCCCAACTCGATCGCAACCTGCCTTTGGAAGCTCGTCTTCTTGTCGACGGCATCGATCAGGGTCACCGCCAGCTCGGGCCGTACGATGGCCAACGGTATTCCCGGCAAGCCGCCGCCACTGCCGACATCCAGCAGAGGTCCGCCGGTGACCCTGGGAAGGATGGCGAGGGAGTCGAGAACGTGGTGGGACAGAACCTGGTCCGCATCGCGTATGGCGGTGAGGTTGTAGGTCTTGTTCCATTTGAGCAGCAGGTCGCGGTAGGCGATCAGCTTGGCCTGAACCGCCAGGGGCAATTCGATTCCGAGCTGGGCAAGGCCGGCCGCGAGCCCCTCGTTGAGCAGTTCGACGCTCATGCTGCACGGCCCCAATCGTGGCGCTTCAAATGGATGAGAAGCAGCGAAATCGCCGCCGGGGTGACTCCCTGAATACGTGAGGCCTGGCCTATCGTTTGCGGCCGGTGCGAACTCAACTTCTGCTTCACCTCATTGGATAGCCCGGCAACCTTGCCGTAGTCCAGTTCGGCCGGCAATGCAGCATTCTCCGAGCTGGCCGACTTGGCCACTTCCTCAGCCTGACGGTCGATATACCCCTGGTACTTGGCGGAAATCTCCAACTGCTCGACAACCGCCGGATCGGCCTGTCCCTGCCCGGCGCCGGGTAAGGACATGAGGCCCGAGTAGGACACCTCGGGCCTGCGCAACAACTCAAAGAGGCTGTATTCGTGGTCTATGGCCTTGCCCAGAACGCGGAGGCATTCCTCAGCCGAGGTGATCCTGGGATTGACCCAAGTCGATTTCAGCCGCTCCTGCTCGGTCGCGATGGCGTCGCGTTTGCGACAGAAGACTTCCCAACGCGCGTCGTCCACCAGACCCAGCTCGCGGCCGGTCTCGGTGAGGCGCAGGTCGGCGTTGTCTTCGCGCAGGGAAAGACGATACTCCGCCCGACTGGTGAACATGCGGTAGGGATCGGAAACGCCGCGAGTGATCAAATCGTCCACCAGGACGCCGAGGTAAGCTTCATTGCGCTTCGGGCACCAGCCCTCCAGGCCCTTCACGTAGCGCACGGCGTTGATTCCGGCCAGCAACCCCTGAGCGGCGGCTTCTTCATAACCCGTCGTGCCGTTGATCTGGCCGGCGAAGAAGAGGCCGGCGATGGCCTTGGTCTCCAGGCTGTCCTTAAGGCCGCGGGGATCGTAGAAATCGTACTCGATGGCGTAACCGGGGCGCAGGATGTGACAGTTTTCCAGGCCGCGGATGGAGCGCACCAGGGCAAGCTGAATGTCGAAGGGCAGACTCGTCGACACGCCGTTGGGGTAGATCTCGTGGGTCGCCAAGCCTTCCGGTTCGAGGAAGACATTGTGGTGTTCCTTGTCGGCGAAGCGATGGATCTTGTCCTCTATCGACGGGCAGTAACGCGGCCCGACGCCTTCGATGACCCCGGTGTACATCGGCGAGCGATCCAGGCCGCTGCGGATGATCTCATGGGTCCGCTCGTTCGTCTCCGTGATCCAGCAAGGGAGTTGCCGCGGATGCTGGGCAGCGTTGCCGAGAAAAGAAAAGACCGGGAGCGGATCATCGGAATGCTGCTCCTCCATGACCGAGAAATCGATGGTCTTGCCGTCCAGGCGCGGCGGCGTGCCGGTCTTGAGCCTGCCTTGCGGAAGATTGAGTTCCCTGAGGCGGGCGGCCAAGGAGACCGAAGGCGGATCGCCCATTCGACCACCGGTATAGTTCTCGAGCCCTACGTGGATCTTGCCGTTCAGGAAGGTGCCGGCGGTGAGCACCACGGCCTCCGCCGAGAATCGTATGCCCAACTGGGTGACGGCACCGACGACACGCCCCCCCTCGACCACAAGGTCGTCGCAAGCCTGGGCGAATATCGTCAGGTTGGCCTGATTCTCCAGCCTCGAACGGATGGCCTGCTTGTACAAGACCCGGTCGGCTTGTGCTCGCGTCGCACGGACCGCCGGACCTTTGGAGGCGTTGAGGATGCGGAACTGGATTCCGGCCTCGTCGGTCGCCGACGCCATGACCCCACCCAAGGCATCCACCTCCCTCACCAGGTGGCCTTTGCCGATCCCTCCGATCGACGGATTGCAGCTCATGACACCCAGGGTGTCCAGGCTGTGGGTCAGCAGCAGGGTCTTCGCCCCGGCCCGGGCGGCGGCGAGCGCAGCTTCGGTGCCGGCATGGCCGCCACCGACAACAATGACATCGAATCGGGTCGGGTAGAGCATGGGAGATGGGTATAGGGGCCGGAACACGGCCGGAGGGGAGCGAGATTTTACGTCAGGGGGCTGAAAATTAACAGGAATCGCCGACCATGCAGCCCTCCATTTTCGAATCCCGCGGCAGGCCCTGCGGACGACTCCTTGTTCCTGCGGGGGTCTTGGCGTACCGTTGCGACAACTCGTCACTCCTGAATCTTATGGACGCCCTAGACAACGAAGAGATGCTGCTGGTGCTTCAGCAATCGCTGACCCAAAAGCGCGTGCTTATCGTCGACCGTCATCCCCCGGCTCGGGAGTCGCTGCGGGTGATGCTTTCTGCCCTGGGCGTTGCGGCAGTCCATGGCGCCGGCAACAGTGCCGAGGTGATTCGCCAAGTCAAGTCCCACCGTTTCGACATCGTTCTCTCCGACTTCATTCTGGAGGACGGCCGAGACGGTCAGCAATTGCTGGAAGAATTGCGTCACGCCCACCTCATCCCGCTGGCGACAGTCTATATGATCATCACCGGCGAGCGAGGCTACAACAATGTGGTCGCCCTGGCCGAACTGGCCCCGGACGACTACCTGATCAAGCCTTTCACCGCAGAACAGTTGCAGCAGCGCCTCGTACGCTGCATCTACAAGAAACACGTCCTGCGCCGGATCTATGAGCAAATCGAACGGGGCGCGCTGCAGGAGGCCATAGCCGCCTGTGATCGGGTCGTCCAGCAGCAACCTGCGTATCTTTTCGATGCCTTGCGCTTCAAGGGAGAGCTTCTTCACTCCCTGGGGCGGACAAAGGAAGCCGAGGAAGTCTATCGCCGCGTTCTCGAAGGCCGGGTGGTGCCCTGGGCCAAGATGGGATTGGCAGCAGCGCTCAAAGAGCGGGGTGCCCTGGACGAGGCCGAGAAACTGGCCAGCCAGATTACCGTCGAGGCCCCCGAGTTTCTTGCCGCCTACGATTTTCTCGCCGCCGTCCACGAGGCCCGGGGACGACTCGACGAGGCCCAGACCGCCCTCCAGCGAGCCGCCCAGGTCTCTCCCAACAACACCATGCGGCAGCGCCTGGTCGGCGATATCGCGGTACGCACCGGCGACCTGCTCGCGGCGGAAAAAGCCTACGGTAAGGTCCTCGAACGCCACCGCGGTTCGAGCCTGAAAACCGTGGACGATTTCGCGAATCTTGCCCGGGTACTGGTCGATCGCGGCGACAGTGCCGCGTCCCGCCGGGTCCTGACCGAGCTGCGCCGCGATTGGCGGGGCGACAAGCTCGCCGAATTGGCGGCGCTGGCCACCGAAAGCCGGTGCGCCCAGGCCGATGGCGAAGGGGCCAAGGCGCGCCAACTCGCAGAGCAGGCGCTCGCCTTGCAGGAACAAGTGACGGCAGAAGCCGCCAGCCGGGGTCGCCCGGTATCGCAGCGCGTCGTCGTCGATCTCGCCCATGCCTGTTTTGCCACCGGCAATACGGATGCGGGCAAATCCCTGATTCGTCAGGTGGCCGCCGAAAACAACGAGGATCAACACCTCCTGGGCCAGATCGACCAGGTTTTCGCCAAGACCGGACACGCCGATGCGGGCAAGGAACTCATGGAGCAGGTGAGCCGGGAAATCGTCGAACTGAACAATCAGGGCGTGATGGCGGCCCGGAGTGGAGACTTCGAGGGATCGGTCAAATTGCTCATCCAGGCGGCGGACCAGGTGCCGAGCCTGCAATTCCTGATCAACGCGGCCAAGGCGATCTTCACCCTGCTCGATCGCAAGGGTTGGGACCCGGACATGGCTGCCCGGGGCTGGCAATATCTGCAGCGGGCACAGCAGAAGGACCGCAAGAGTCCCAAGGTGGCTTCCGCCCGGGAGCTGTATTCGACGGTCGCCCGCAAATATGGCGTCGCCGAGACCGATCAGCGGCACTGACCCGCGAGCCGGCTTGGCCCGTAACATCCTGCAATGATTCCGTCCCGGGCGGCGTCCCTCGCAGCGTCGGGGTGTGCGTTATTCTTTGGGTCTCCCCGAACCCGGAGCAATCATGCTCGCCACTCGCCGCCTGCTTTTCGTCCTCGCCCTCCTCGCCGGATTCCTGCCCGCCGCGCTGCGGGCCGATCCACCGGGTCGCGTTGGCCGCCTCACCGTCCTCGAAGGACCAGTACTGCTGCGCATGGATCGTCAGGACCCCGGCCAAGCAGCGACCGTCAACTGGCCCATCGCGGCGGGGGCAATCGTCGATACCGAACCCGGCAGCCGGGCGGAGATCTGGGTCGAGTCATCGGCGATCCGCCTAGGAAGTCAAACGCGCCTCGAATTTTCCACCCTGGACGACGACCACGTGGTCCTGAACCTGGGCCAGGGCGCCGTCTCGGTCACGCTTCGCGACAATGAAGCCGCGCAGGAAATCGAGGCCTATACGCCCAACGGGCGAATCCGTTTCGACGGGCCGGGGCGCTATCGCATCGACACCGGTGGCGGACGGACCAATGTTTCGGTGCACAGCGGAAGCGCTCGGGTCACCGGCCGCGACCGTAGCGTTCCGGTCGGCGCTGGGCAGGCCGCCAGTATAGACTCCGAGGGCATGCCCACCCTCTACGCCGAAGCCCCGCGGGACGGACTGGACGATTGGGCATCCGCCAGGGATAGGGAAACGTCGGCGGTTCAAGCCGCGCGCTACGTTTCCCCCCGCATGACGGGCTATGCCGACCTCGATGCCTACGGAGACTGGGGGAGCGTCGCCGAGTATGGAACCGTCTGGTACCCGCGGGCGATATCCGCCGACTGGGCTCCGTACCGCCATGGCCGCTGGGCCTGGATCGAACCCTGGGGATGGACCTGGATAGACGAGGCGCCTTGGGGATTTGCGCCCTTCCATTACGGACGCTGGCTGCTCGTCCGCGGGCGGTGGGCCTGGATCCCGGGCGCCCGCACGGTTCGCCCGGTCTATGCGCCTGCCCTGGTCGCCTGGATGGGCAATCCCGGCTGGAGCCTGAGCGTGAGTTCCGGTCCCGCCGTCGGGTGGTTTCCCCTTGCCCCGCGCGAAGTCTATGTCCCCTCTTATCGCTATAGCCCGGTTTACCTCCGTCGCATCAATGGCGGACATATCAGGGATTCTGCCGTGATCGAGCGCGCTTCCCGGGATGGTCACGAGCGGCGCTTTACCTACGCCCATCGTCCGGAGGCGGTCACGGTGGTCAGCACCGCCACCCTGACGACGGGCCGACCCGTCGATGGTGCGAACGCACGTCCGCCGCAGGGGCGCGACTTGCGCGGCGCACCCGTTTCTACTGGCGCCCCGGGGGCCGGCTGG
>SSTA01000302.1 GCA_009469685.1 Azonexaceae bacterium
CGGGAAGAGAGGTCGCCCATGACGTTACCCATGTAGTCTTCCGGCGTTTCGACTTCGACGGCCATCATCGGCTCGAGCAGGGTCGGACTGGCCTTCTTCATACCTTCCTTGAAGGCCATCGAGGCAGCCATGCGGAAGGCGTTTTCGTTCGAATCCACGTCGTGGTAGGAACCATCGAACAGGGTGAACTTGATGTCGACCACCGGGAAGCCAGCCAGCACGCCGCTGGTAATGGCGTCTTGCAGTCCCTTGTCCACCGCGGGAATGTATTCGCGCGGCACGACGCCGCCCTTGATGGCATCGACGAAGGCATAGCCGGCACCCGGTTCGTTGGGCTCGATCTTGATCCAGACGTGGCCAAACTGGCCACGGCCACCGGACTGCTTGACGAACTTGCCTTCCTGCTCGACCGCCTTCTTGATGCACTCGCGATAGGCCACCTGGGGCGCACCCACATTGGCCTCGACGTTGAATTCGCGCTTCATGCGGTCGACGATGATCTCCAGGTGGAGCTCGCCCATGCCGGAGATGATGGTCTGGCCCGATTCCTCATCGGTACGCACACGGAACGACGGATCTTCGGCAGCCAGACGGCCCAGGGCGATACCCATCTTTTCCTGATCGCCCTTGGTCTTGGGTTCGACGGCAACGTGGATGACGGGCTCGGGGAAGATCATGCGCTCAAGGATGATCGGAGCGTCCGGATCGCAAAGGGTCTCGCCGGTCGTCACTTCCTTCAGGCCGACGCAGGCGGCGATGTCGCCGGCCAGAACTTCCTTGATTTCCTCGCGGTTGTTGGCGTGCATCTGCAGAATGCGACCGATCCGTTCCTTCTTGTCCTTGACCGAATTCAGCACGGTCGCACCGGAATTGAGAACTCCGGAATAGACCCGAATGAAAGTGAGCTGGCCCACGAAGGGGTCGGTCATCAGCTTGAACGCCAGGGCGGAGAACTTCTCGCTGTCGGCAGCCTTACGCGAGGCAGGGCGCTCCCGATCGTCGACGCCCTGAACCGGCGGAATATCCACCGGCGAAGGCAGGAACTCGATGACCGCATCCAGCATGCGCTGAACGCCCTTGTTCTTGAAGGCGGTTCCGCAAAGCATGGGCTGAATCTCGCACGCCAGCGTGCGCTGACGGATCCCTTCCTTGATTTTCTCTTCGGAGAGGTCGCCGCTCTCGAGGTATTCGTTCATCAGGTCTTCGGTCGCCTCGGCGGCGGCTTCGACCATCTGTTCGCGCCACGTCTGGGCGGTCTCGACCAGATCGGCGGGAATCTCGCGGTACTCGAACTTCATCCCCTGGGAGGCTTCGTCCCAGATGATGGATTTCATCTTGATGAGGTCCACGACGCCGGCAAAGGTCTCTTCGGCGCCGATAGGAATGACTACGGGCACCGGATTGGCCTTCAGGCGGGTCTTCATCTGGTCGACGACCTTGAAGAAGTTGGCGCCGGAGCGGTCCATCTTATTCACAAAGGCCAGACGGGGCACGTTGTACTTGGTCGCCTGGCGCCACACGGTTTCCGACTGAGGCTGCACGCCACCCACGGCGCAGTAAACCATGCAGGCGCCATCGAGCACCCGCATGGAACGTTCCACCTCGATGGTGAAATCCACGTGGCCCGGGGTATCGATGATATTGAAGCGATGCTCCTGGAACTGCATGTCCATGCCTTTCCAGAAACAGGTCGTGGCCGCGGAGGTGATGGTGATACCCCGCTCCTGCTCCTGTTCCATCCAGTCCATGGTGGCAGCGCCGTCATGCACTTCACCGATCTTGTGATTGACCCCGGTGTAGTACAGGATGCGTTCAGTCGTCGTCGTCTTGCCGGCGTCGATGTGGGCGCTGATACCGATGTTGCGGTAGCGCTCGATGGGTGTTTTGCGTGCCACGTTAAAGCCCTCTGCGAATTAGAAGCGGAAGTGGGCGAAGGCCTTGTTGGCTTCGGCCATGCGGTGAACTTCGTCGCGCTTCTTGACGGCACCACCACGGTTCTCGGCGGCTTCCATCATTTCGGCAGCCAGGCGTTGACCCATGGATTTCTCGGAACGCTTGCGGGCCGATTCGCGCAACCAGCGCATCGCCAGAGCAGCGCGACGGGCGGGACGGACCTCCACGGGGACCTGGTAATTGGCACCACCGACACGCCGGGACTTGACTTCGACCATGGGCTTGACGTTGGCCATGGCCGCTCCGAACACCTCGAGCGGATCCTTGCCACCCTTGGTGGAAATAATGCTGAATGCGCCATAGACGATGCGCTCGGCGACCGACTTCTTGCCGCTTTGCATAATGGCGTTGATGAATTTGGAGACCTCGACATTGCCGAACTTGGGATCCGGCAGAATGTCGCGCTTGGGTACTTCACGACGACGGGGCATAGTTACCTCACTTGATCACGATTCAGTTGAAAAGCCGGAAGGGTCGTCTCACCCATCCGGCCTCTCCCGGCCGCCCACCTGGACGGCCACTTACTCAAGCCGCTTGATTGCTCAGGCAGCCTTCGGACGCTTGGCGCCGTACTTGGAACGGGCCTGCTTACGATCCTTGACGCCCTGGGTATCCAGGGAGCCGCGCACGGTGTGGTAGCGCACACCGGGCAAATCCTTGACACGACCGCCACGAATGAGGACGACCGAGTGTTCCTGAAGATTGTGGCCCTCACCGCCGATGTACGAGATAACCTCGAACCCGTTGGTCAGACGAACCTTGCATACCTTGCGGAGGGCGGAGTTCGGCTTCTTCGGAGTGGTGGTGTAGACGCGGGTGCAAACGCCGCGCTTCTGGGGACACTTTTCCAGAGCGGGCACTTTGCTCTTGGACACCTCGGCGACGCGCGGCTTGCGCACGAGCTGATTGATGGTCGGCATAGCAAAAATCCTTCAATGGCCGGGCGCTGACACCAATGCCCGACAATTTTGTTATCCAAAGCGGAGACAATGATTAGCCCCCGCCGACAAAGACCGTAGATTTTATGTTTGATCAACCCCCAAGTCAACGAGGACCCGGGGAAAGCAAGTCCCCGGCCGTCGCCGGCCGGGGATCGCGGTTATCCCTTCAGGGCACTGCTCAAGCGTCTTGATCAGCTTCCTGAACGGGCGCAGCTTCTTGAATGGGACGATCGCTTGCCATGTCCTCGCCAGCCGCCTGGGCCTTGCGGGACCGATGGTAGGCGAGGCCCGTACCGGCCGGGATGAGGCGACCCACGATGACATTCTCCTTGAGGCCACGCAGCTCGTCGCGCTTGCCCATGATCGCCGCCTCGGTCAGAACGCGGGTGGTTTCCTGGAAGGAGGCCGCGGAGATGAACGAGTCGGTGGACAAGGAGGCCTTGGTAATGCCAAGCAGCATGTGCTCGAAGTTTGCGGTCAGCTTGCCCTCGGCCGAGACGCGATCGTTTTCAGCCAGCAGCTCTGCGCGCTCCACCTGTTCGGACTTGATGAACTTGGTATCGCCCGGTTCGACGATGGTCACCCGACGCAGCATCTGGCGCACGATCACCTCGATGTGCTTGTCGTTGATCTTCACGCCCTGCAGCCGGTAGACGTCCTGCACCTCGTCGGTAATGTATCGGGCCAGGGCCTCGACGCCCTGCAGGCGCAGGATATCGTGGGGATCGGGTTCGCCTTCGACGATTTTCTCCCCCTTGTTGACCACTTGGCCATCGTGTACCAGGACGTGCTTGTCCTTCGGAATGAGGTACTCGTGGGCATGACCATCGAGATCGGTGATGATGAGGCGCTGCTTGCCCTTGGTGTCCTTGCCGAAGCTGATCGTCCCGGTGAATTCGGCCAGGATGGAAGCGTCCTTCGGGGTGCGGGCCTCGAACAGCTCAGCCACACGCGGCAGACCGCCTGTGATGTCGCGGGTCTTGGCCGACTCTTGAGGCATACGCGCAAGGACATCGCCGACGCCGACCTGCTGACCGTCGGCAACGGAGATGATCGAGCCGACCTGGAAGGCGATGGAAACCGCGTGATCGCTGCCGGCAATCCGCACTTCCTGACCCGTGGAGTCGAGCAGTTTGACCGCCGGGCGCAGCCCTTTGGTGGCCGCTTTGCCGCCGCGTTTCGGATCGATGACCACCAGCGTGGAGAGGCCGGTGACGTCGTCCACCTGCTTGGCGACGGTGACGCCTTCTTCGACGTTTTCGAAGCGGACCGTACCGGCGTACTCGGTGATGATGGGACGGGTATGCGGGTCCCAGGTCGCCAGCTTGACACCTGCCTTGGTGGCCTGCCCGTCATCCACCGCCAGGAGCGCTCCGTAGGGAACCTTGTGGCGCTCGCGCTCGCGACCGTGGTCGTCGGTAATGAGGACCTCGCCGGAGCGGGAGATGACGACCTTCTCGCCCTTGGCACTGGTGACGTAGCGCATATTGGACGTCAGCCGAACGGTACCGGCGGACTTGGCCTCGACTTGGGAGGCGACCGCAGCCCGGGAGGCGGCGCCACCGACGTGGAAGGTCCGCATGGTGAGCTGGGTACCCGGCTCACCGATGGACTGGGCGGCGATGACGCCTACGGACTCACCGGAATTCACCAAAGAACCGCGTCCCAGATCGCGCCCGTAACACTTGGCGCAGAGACCATAGCGGGTATCGCAGGTCAGCGGGGTACGAACCTTGACCTCGTCGATACCCAGCTTGTCGATCAATTCGACCATGTCTTCGTCGAGCAGGCTGCCCGCGAAAATCACCGTTTCCTGGCTTTCCGGATCGACCAGATCCTCGCCGGTCACGCGCCCGAGAATCCGCTCGCGCAGGGGTTCGATGACCTCGCCCCCTTCGACCAGGGCCTTCACGGCGAATCCGTTCTTGGTGCCGCAATCGTCCTCGGTGATCACCAGATCCTGGGTCACGTCGACCAGACGGCGGGTCAGGTAGCCGGAGTTGGCGGTCTTCAGCGCGGTATCGGCCAGACCCTTACGGGCACCGTGGGTGGAGATGAAGTACTGGAGAACGTTCAGACCTTCGCGGAAGTTGGTGGTGATCGGCGTTTCGATGATGGAGCCGTCCGGCTTGGCCATCAGGCCGCGCATACCAGCCAGCTGGCGGATCTGGGCAGCGGAACCCCGGGCGCCTGAATCGGCCATCATGAAGATCGAGTTGAAGGAATCCTGCTTGACCCTCTTACCGTGACGATCGATGGTCTCCTCGTGGCCAAGCTGTTCCATCATGACCTTGGCGACCTGGTCGCCAGTGCGGCCCCAGATGTCGACGACCTTGTTGTAGCGCTCGCCCTGGGTCACGAGACCGTTGGTGTATTGGGTCTCGATTTCCTTCACTTCCTTTTCCGCTTCCGCAATGATCTCGTACTTCTTGGCAGGTACGGTCATGTCGTCGGAACAGAATGAAATGCCGGCACGAGTCGCCAGTGCATAACCGTTCTGCATCAGCTTGTCGGCAAAGACGACCGTTTCCTTGAGGCCGCAACGGCGGAAGGATTCGTCGATAAGCTTGGAGATTTCCTTTTTCTTCAGCGCCTTGTCGATGGCCTTGAAGGGCAGGCCCTTGGGCAGAATTTTGGAGAGAATGGCTCGGCCGACGGTCGTGTTGACGCGCTCGATTTTCTCGATCCACTCGTCTTCGCGGGCACCGGCTTCAAACTGCACGAGGCGGACGGTGATGCGGGTGTGGATGTCCACCTCCTTGGCTGCCAGGGCGCGCTCGACTTCGGCGACGTCGGCGAAATACATGCCCTCGCCCCGACCGTTGATCTTCTCCCGGGTCGCGTAATACAGGCCAAGCACGATGTCCTGGGAGGGAACGATGATCGGCTGGCCGTTGGCGGGGGACAGCACATTGTTGGAGGCCAGCATCAGAGTGCGGGCTTCCATTTGGGCTTCCAGGGACAGGGGCACGTGGACCGCCATCTGGTCGCCGTCGAAGTCGGCGTTGAAGGCCGCGCACACCAAGGGGTGAAGCTGGATCGCCTTACCTTCGATGAGGACCGGCTCAAAGGCCTGGATACCCAGACGGTGGAGAGTCGGGGCACGGTTCAGCATCACGGGATGCTCGCGGATGACGTCTTCCAGGATGTCCCACACGACAGGCTCCTGGCCTTCGACCATCTTTTTGGCTTGCTTGATGGTCGTCGCGTAGCCGAGCACTTCCAGCTTGTGGAAGATAAAGGGCTTGAAGAGCTCCAGGGCCATCAGCTTGGGCAGGCCGCACTGGTGCAGTTTCAACTGCGGGCCGACCACGATGACCGAACGGCCCGAGTAGTCGACGCGCTTACCCAGAAGGTTCTGACGGAAGCGGCCGCCCTTGCCCTTGATCATGTCGGCAAGGGATTTCAGCGGGCGCTTGTTGGCGCCGGTCATGGCCTTGCCGCGGCGGCCGTTGTCGAGGAGCGAGTCGACGGCTTCCTGCAGCATGCGCTTTTCGTTGCGGACGATGATTTCCGGCGCTTTCAGCTCCAAGAGGCGCTTCAGACGATTGTTCCGGTTGATGACGCGACGATAGAGATCATTCAGATCGGAAGTCGCGAAACGACCGCCGTCCAGGGGAACGAGGGGACGCAGGTCCGGCGGCAGCACGGGCAGGACCTCGAGGATCATCCAGTCGGGCTTGATGCCGGATTTCTGGAAGGCCTCCAGCACCTTCAGGCGCTTGGCGATCTTCTTGTTCTTGGCCTCCGATCCGGTGACCTCGAGTTCGCTGTGCAGGGATTCCACTTCGCTGTTGAGATCGAGCGAGCGCAGCAGTTCGCGGATTCCTTCGGCCCCCATCAGCGCCTGGAACTCGTCGCCGTGCTCTTCCATCATCTCCAGATACTGCTCTTCGGTGAGCAGCTGAGCCCGCTGCAGGCTGCTCACCAGACCGGGATCGCAGACGACATAGGCTTCGAAGTAGAGGACGCGCTCGATATCGCGGAGCGTCATGTCCAGCACCATCCCGAGACGGGACGGCAGGGACTTGAGGAACCAGATGTGGGCGACTGGCGAAGCCAGTTCGATATGACCCATACGGTCGCGGCGGACCTTGGCCAGGGTGACTTCGACGCCGCACTTCTCGCAGATGACGCCGCGGTGCTTGAGGCGCTTGTACTTGCCGCACAGGCACTCGTAGTCCTTGATCGGGCCAAAGATCTTGGCGCAGAAGAGGCCGTCGCGCTCGGGCTTGAAGGTCCGGTAATTGATGGTTTCCGGCTTTTTGACTTCGCCATAGGACCAGGAACGGATCTTGTCGGGCGAGGCGAGCCCGATGGTGATCGCGTCGAATTCCTCTTCCTGCGTAACCTGCTTGAACAGATCGAGCAATGCTTTCATCGTTTAACTCCTCGGCCCTAAATCAGTAACGTTCCAG
>SSTA01000303.1 GCA_009469685.1 Azonexaceae bacterium
CGGCTGATGTATGCCTGGAGACTCAGGTTTCCGCGATGACGTTGCCCATGTCGCGAATGTCATAGCCGCCGATGCTTCTAAACTCATTCCGGAACTTTTCTGAGCGAAGTATCCGCAGCATGGCCTTCACTTCCGGCGTGTCAAAACGCTCCTTCTTGACGACGAGATCGTATCGCTCCTTCTTCAGCGGAATGAAATCGACGTTCTCGACCTGCCGGGCAATCTTCTCGCTGCCAACCGCCACGTCCGCATCGCCACGCCCCACCGCGCTTGCGACAGCAAGGTGGGACTGGTTTTCGTTGCCGTAGCCTCTGATGCTGCTTCCGTAGAGATCGAGCAGCTTCAGGTTTTCGTCCAGCAGCACCCGCGATCCGGCGCCTTTCTCACGATTGATCATCGTGATGTCATCCCGGCCGAAGTCCTTCCACGACTGGATGCCTTTGGGATTTCCCTTGGCGACGTAGAGCCCTTGTGTGCGGTACGTGACGTTGACGACCACGCAGCGGATGCCAGGCAGGATGTAGCGGACATACGGCACGTTGTAGTCGTCGGTCAGGCTGTCCCAGAGGTGAGTGGTCGCGACGCTGACCCGGTCTTGATAAAGCGAAACGAGGCTGTCATAGCTGCCGATATAGGCCCGCAGCGCCATGACGCCGTGCAGGCGCAGGAAGTTCGACAGGATGTCCAGGATCAGGTCTTGTCCGCAGATGACAAAGCCGGCTTCGCTCCGGCGTTCCTGCGACAGATCGAAATACTGATCCTCGCGGAGCGCCACTGTTTCAGGGCGCCCGCCATCACGGGCATTGGTTTTTGACTTCTCGATGTAGTCGCGGACATCGCTTTCGGCGAAGCGAATCTTGCGCCCGACTTTGTAGAAGCCGATCTCACCGCCTTTGATCAGAGCGTACACCCCGCTCTTGCTGACATGCAGCCGCTCGGCCACGTCTTCGGCGGTCAAGGCTCTCTCATCGTTCATGGCTTGATCTTCATCCAAGATCGTTCATTCTAGTGCGCTTTCACGCAAATTTTCCGACACCAAAGCAAGTATCAGCCGTTTTCGTTTATTCTGCAATGCATGTTTCGCGCATATGGAAGCTAATCGTAGTAACTTCCAGAGCAGTTCATCATCTTTCGTCTATTTTCGTTCAATTTCGAGTGGAGCCATGGGGAGCCAAGCATCGCAAACCTTACCCTGGAAGAGCGGCGACATGCGGCCTGCTAGCGCTCTCCTTGCCGTGCTTCTGTGGGCCATCTGCGCGTCAGCGAGCGCGGCCGACGTCAACGTGGCAGTCGCCGCGAACTTCACCGGCCCCATGGAGCAGATCGTGCCCGAGTTCGAGAAGGCCACCGGCCACAAGGCTGTGGTTGCGTATGGAACCGTGGGCAAGTTCTACGCGCAGATCAAGAACGGGGCGCCGTTTGAGGTGCTCGTCTCGGCGGACGAGCAGACCCCGATCCGCTTGGAAAACGATGGCATGGCGGTTCCCGAGAGCCGCTTCACCTACGCCGTCGGCAAGCTGGTGTTGTGGAGCGCCAAGCCTGGGGTGGTGGACGACAAGGGCGATGTGCTCACGCGCGGCGACTTCCGGTACTTGGCGATCGCCAATCCGAAAGTCGCGGTCTATGGGGCTGCCGCCGTGGAGGCGATGACGAAGCTGGGCATCCACACCGCCCTCGAAAAGAGGCTTGTCGTTGGCGAGAACATCACGCAGGCCTATCAGTTCGCCGCAACCGGCAACGCCGACTTGGGTTTCGTCGCGCTATCGCAAATCTACAAAGACGGCCAGTTCGCAGCCGGCTCCCATTGGATGGTGCCGGCCAATCTCTATTCACCAATCAAGCAAGACGCAGTGCTGCTTAGCCGCGGAAAGGGCAATCCGGCCGCTGATGCCCTGCTGAATTATTTGAAAAGCGACGCGGCCAAGAAGGTGATCCGCGCCTACGGCTACGAATTCTGACCAACCTTATCGAGGACAACCCATGAAGACGATCAAGTCACTCCTGCTTGCATGCGCACTGCTGTTCGCTGCCTCTGCCCATGCCGAAAAAATCACCATTGCGGCCGCGGCCGATCTGAAGTTTGCGATGGACGAAATCGTCACCGCCTTCAAGCAGGCCAATGCCGCCGACGAGGTGGAAGTCATCTACGGTTCTTCTGGCAAGTTTCATACGCAGATTCAGCAGAACGCGCCCTACGACCTGTACTTCTCTGCGGACATTGGCTTTCCCCGCGAGCTGGTGAAAGCGGGTTTTGCTGCTTCCGATGCGAAGCCTTATGCCTTCGGCCGCATCGTGCTGTGGAGCGCGACGATGGACGCCACCAAGATGACGTTGGCGAGCCTGACCGATCCGAAGATCATTCGCGTTGCCATTGCCAACCCGAAGCACGCGCCCTATGGCAAGCGCGCCGAAGAAGCATTGCGGGCGTCCGGTCTGTGGGAGAAGGTCGAACCCAAGCTGGTCTATGGCGAGAACATCGCCCACACCGCGCAGTTCGTGCAGACCGGCAATGCCCAGGCCGGCATCATCGCGCTGGCCCTCGCCGTCAATCCCGAGCTGGCGAACAAGGGGGGCTACTACCTGATCCCGGACAACCTGCACGAACCGCTGGAGCAGGGCTTCATCATCACCAAGCGAGCCGAAGGCAATGCCTTGGCCAAGCGCTTCGCCGACTACATGGGCAGCAAACCGGCCCGCGCCGTGATGGTCAAGTATGGCTTTGTTCTGCCCGGCGAAGCTGCCGGCAAGTAGCCCGAGGCCATGGACATGAGCGCGACGACTATGACTGTGCGCATGCGCAACGGCCAGGGATTCTTGGCCGGTTCGCTGATCGGCACGCTGGGCGGTCTGATTGGCCTTGGCGGTGCCGAGTTTCGCCTGCCAGTGCTCGTCGGCATGTTCCGGCTCGGCACGCTGGAGGCCGTCATTC
>SSTA01000304.1 GCA_009469685.1 Azonexaceae bacterium
GACGGTGCAGCGGAGAAGCGCATGGCGGTCGCCGATTTCCGGAGCTTCCACCCGCAGGGTGACGCCCCCCGACTCGGTAAATTTGATCGCGTTGCCGACCAGATTGATCAGGATCTGCCGAATTCGCCCCGGGTCTCCGCGAAATTGCGTCGCCATATCGCCCGGGATGGTCCAGGCGAAATCCAGGTGTTTCTCCGCCGCCCTCAGGGCGTAGAGATCGGCGAAATCTTCCAGGAGGGTGACCAGGTTGAAATCGATGGTCTCAAGAGACAGTTTGCGGGCCTCGATCTTGGAGAAATCGAGAATGTCGTTGATGATCGAGAGCAACGCTTCGCCGCTGGTCCGGATGATTTCGGCGAATTGCCGTTGCTCCTGGGTGAGGGTGGTTTCCAGAAGCAAACTGCCCATACCGATGACGCCGTTCATCGGGGTGCGGATTTCGTGGGACATCATCGCCAGGAAGTCGCTCTTCGCCCGGTTGGCGTCCTCCGCCCGCTCCCGCGCGCGGATCAGTTCGCGTTCGTTGAGGACCCGCTCGGTAATGTCGTGAAAGCTGTAAACCCGGCCGACGACCTGGTCACCGGCCATCTGCGGTTCGCTGCGCATCTCGAAATGCTTGCCGGTGATCAGGGGCAGAACCAGGAATTCTTCGCCCGCGTGCTGAGCAGTCAGGGACGCGAAACGGAAGGGGCAGGCGGACTCCAATTGAGAATCCAGCCAAGCGAAGACTGCCGTGTCGCCCTCCAGCAGCTGGGATTCGCTCAGGCCCCAAAGCATCGTAAAGCGACGATTGAGGTTGACGATGCCGCCATCGGTCCCCACCACCATGATGCCGTCGCCGGTGGCTTCGAGCGTGGCCTTAAGTTGGGCCGCCAACTGTTCGAGGCCGGCCTCGGCGCGCTTGAGTTCCTGCTCGTCCCGGATGCGCAGGATCAACCAGTCCCCGTTCTGATCCCGCGCCCGGCGCACGGTCTTGACCACCGGCAGGAGGGAACCGTCGGCGCAGGCGTAGAGACCTTCGACGTTATCGACTTCACCGTTTGCGCCCTGCCGGACTTCCTCCCAGTAGAAGATGTCGGAAAGGGCGCATTCCAGGTCGGTGATCGAGCGGCCGACCAGCGACTGCGGTTCAAAGCCGAGCAGGGCGAGCGCGCGCTGATTGGCCCCCTGGATGAGGAGGGTCGCCGGATCGACGGCGAGCAGAACCTCGGAAGCCTGATCGAGCAGCAAGCGGTCGGATACGGTTCCGCTCATGGATCAAGGCGCCTGCGGCGAGGCGTTGGGATCGAAATAGTAGCTCACCCGGCGTCGGGGGCTCAGGTATTCGAAGACGGCGGCCGGCAGTTGGGCGGGCCGGATGGCCCGGGTGACGTTGAGGTCGGGCTCCTCGTTGAGATCGAGGATGATGGCTTCGTTCTTCGGTATTCCGGCGTCGTAGACAATGATGCTGGGACGCAGGGGTCGGCTGGCATTGACCCGGATGACCAAGCCCAGGGCGTCGTTCGAGAGCGCGACCACGCTTCCCGGCGGATACACGCCCATGAAGCGGATGAAGGCCTGGAGGAAACGGGGATCGTAGCGATTCCGCTGCTGGGCGAACATCGCCGAAAGGGCTTCATGGGGGGTGAGGGCATGGGCGATGTTGGATGGATTGCAGAGGTTGTCGTAGGCGTTGATCAGGGAAACGACGCGGGCCAGGGAGTCGATGGCGTCGCCCTTGAGTTTCTGCGGATAGCCGCTGCCATCGTACAGTTCGTGATGTTGCTGGATGATCCGCAGCACGGGCGCCGGCAGCGCCGCTTTTTTCCCGATCTCGACCCCGTACTGGCAGTGCATCTCGCGGAATTCGCGCTCGGCCCTGGTCAGGGGGCCGGGATTGTTGAGGATGGTCGTCGGCACCTCGTTCAAGCCGATGTCGTGGAAGATGGCTCCCATGCCGATGAACTGCACCAGTTCCGCCGGCAGTCCCAATTCCTTCGCCAAGGTCATGGCCAGGACCGCCACATTGAGGGAGTGGAGGTAGATGTCCTCGCCGCCGGGCTTTTCCGCCATCACCTGGATGGCCAGGTCGGGCGCCGCCAGGAGCGTGTCGACCACCTGGACCACCAGGTCCCGGGCATCGCTGACGGTCTTTTCCGGCTGGGAGAAAATGTTCTTGTTGATATTCCTGACCACGTTCGCCGCC
>SSTA01000305.1 GCA_009469685.1 Azonexaceae bacterium
GCGGCACTGCTCGGCGGACTGGATGCGCCGACCGGCGGGCAGGCGCAGAGCAATCCTCATCCGATTCTGATGCGGGTTCAGGACAACGCATTCCTGCCCAATCGCTACCGCTTCAAGATCAAGGAATGCTTGGCATTGGGTGCAAGCCATGGTGACATCAGCTCGGAGCGTGCCTATATCCGGCTCGAATCACTTTCCTGCGTTCGCCATGACGGCAAGGCCATCGATGTGCCGGTAAAGGGCTATGTCGTCGGCGAGGATGGCAAAGCCGGGATGCGCGGCCGTCTGGTGAGCAAACAAGGACAGGTGCTAGCCAACGCGCTGGTTGCCGGTATCGGCGCTGGCATCGGACAAGCCTTTCAGCAAAGCGCAACCACGATCTCGACCAATCCGCTGGGTTCCGTCGGCACCATCGATCCGGGCAAGCAGTTCCAGGCCGGTATCGGTACCGGAGTCGGTAAGGCCTTGGACCGCCTGTCCCAGTACTACATCACGCTGGCCGAAAAGATGTTCCCAATCATCGAAGTCGATGCCGGGCGCACCGTGGATGTGGTGTTCACCAAGGGATTCTCGCTTGAAACCGAATCGGCAGGCGGAGACCCCGATACCTACACCGATATCTGGCGGCGCGGCAGGGAAATCCAGAAAAAGCCGCTTGAACCCTACCAAGCCAATTGACCTCGAACAGGAGTACGACAACATGAGCATCAAATTACCCATGGCCGTGCTCGGCCTCATTTTTGCCGTCGCCAGCTCGACCACCGTGGCGGCCGATGAGTCTGCCGAGGCACTGTCGGTCCGTCTCAAGGAGATGTATCCGGCCACCAAGATCGAGCGGGTGCAGCGCTCTGAAATCCCGTCGTTGTTTGAAGTCGTGATGGGTAAGAACGCGGCATACACCGACGCAACAGGCCGCTATTTCGTTTTCGGGCACCTGTTCGACATGAAGGAACAGCGCGATCTGACCGCCGAGCGGGTGGAGAGGGCGGCACGGGTTGCCTTCGGTGACTTGCCGCTGGCGGATGCCATCAAAATCGTGCGTGGCAAGGGCGAGCGGGTGCTGGCGGTGTTTTCCGATCCGGATTGCCCGTATTGCCGACGTCTGGAATCGGAACTCGACAAGCTCGACAACGTCACGCTCTATACCTTTCCCTATCCGCTCGAAGGTTTGCACCCCGAGGCCAGGGACAAGTCGATCGCCGTCTGGTGCGCGGCGAATCGCGCGCAGGCGTGGGCGGAGTTGATGAAATCGGGTAAGGCGCCGGCCAGCCGCAAGTGTGATCACCCAATCGAACGGAACATTCAGCTCGGCCAGCGTCTGGGCATACAGGGGACGCCGACCTTGCTGTCCGCCGATGGACGAATCCTGCCTGGCGCGGCACCAAAGGAACGCATCGAGCAGTGGCTGCAGGAGACAGGGCGATGAGTGTCGGCCGGACGCTGCTAGTCCCGCTCATGTTCGGGCTGGCCGGCTGTGCCGGCATGACCGGCCTGGATGGACAAGGAGGCTTTTCCTGCAAGGCGCCGGACGGGATTTCCTGCGCCTCCCTATCTGGCGTCTATGCCAATGCGGTGCAGAACAATCTGCCGGGGCAACGTCCTGCGGTCAAACCGGTCAATGCCTTGAATGCTCAGGCCAGGATCGATGCGATGGCTCCGCGCTCCGGCGATCCCTTGCGTAGTGCTCAGAAGGTGCGTCGCGTGTGGCTGGCCCCATGGGAAGATGACGACGAAGTGCTGCACGATCAGTCTTATTTCTACATGGTTGTCGATTCCGGCCGTTGGCAAATCGAGCACTCTCGGCGCAAGGCGACGGAAGGCTACCGCCCGGTCGTGCCGCCGAAGACGTTCGCACCGCAATCGCCACCAACGGGCGGACAGTCCCTGCAAATGGAGCGTGCATCGCCACCGAGTGGCGCGATGTTGCCGCCCCTACCGCCAGGATCGTCTGCGCGGTCGTTACCGTCCATCCCTGGCGAGGGGGAGTAATGGGATTCGCTGACATTTTGAGAGAGGCATTCTTGCCCGAACGGGATGCGGAAGCCGATCGTTTACCAAGGCATCTGCTGCAGGAAATATCACGGATGCCCCGCCTGAGTGGAATTCTTCCCTATCTCGCCTGGCAGGAGGACACACGTCTCTTCGCC
>SSTA01000306.1 GCA_009469685.1 Azonexaceae bacterium
CCGGGCGAGTTCCAGATGCGCGTCGCGGCTGTCGTCCACCGCGAGGGAAGCCTCGAAATAGCTCTGGGCCTTGCCCCATAAGCGCTGGCGCTCGCACATCCGGCCCAGGGCAAGGAGCAGGACCGCATCGCCAGGACGCGTAACCAGCCACTGCTCGGCGCGCGCAATCCGTCCGGTCAAGTCCGGCCCGGGAAGCTGGCCATAGAGCTCGACAAGATCGTCGTTCCAGGCCTCGCTTCCCCGCTCCAGCGCCGCCTCGACGATCGCCTGCGCCTCCCTGTGATCGCCCAGAATCTGCAATTCCCGGGCGGCGGCGAAGGCGATGCGACCTTCCCGCTCGTTCGCCGGGATGCGGTTCAGGCAGGACACCAATTGCCCGGCGTCGGCCCGATGCGCCGCCAGAATTTCCAGGTGGGCCTGGCCCTTGATCCGGCGAGCGGCCTCGTCCGCCAAGCCTCCTCGTTTCTCCAGCTGCCGGGCCAGACGCAGCACCCCTTCCCAGTCTCCGGTACCCTGCAGGGCCCGCAACTCAAGGCGCATCGCCGCCAGATGGCGGCCATGGCTGAGCTGCAATCGTGCCAGCGTGGCTGCCGCCAGGTCGAAGCGACGGGCTTCGTTGTGCATTTCCGCTTCCAGCATGAGCGCCGCCGCCTCGCAACGGCGATCGCCGGCCTGAGCCTTTTCCAGCCACTCCTGCTGGCGCGCGGGCTCGCCCATGCGCTGGGCCGCACGAGCCGCCACCAGGGCAGCCAGCCCAGGCGCCGTCCCGCCGGCATAGGCATCGGCCGCCCGCTTGAGCGCCTGGCCAAAGCGACCCTCGAACAAGAGCCGCACCGCATCCTGAAAGACCGCAGCGGCCTGTTCCCGCTTTCGACGCAGGCGGTAGTCCCTGGCCAGCACCGGCAATTTGAAGGTCAGGGAAAGGGCGCGCAGCACCGCGTAGAACAGTGCGAAGGAGAGAATGGCGATAACGATGAAAAGATTGAGGCTGACCTCGACCCTCCAGGGGGGGAGGACCAGGAGCACGTAGCCCTGGTTGAGCTGGCCGCCCAACGCTACCGCAACCGCCAAACCGAAGAGGGCCAGCAGCCAGAACAGCCCTCTCATTTTCCGGCCTTGCCGTTTTTCAGGCCACGCAATGCAGCCAGGCTCTCGTTCAGGTTGGGCAATTCGATGACCAGATCGGCTCCGGCAAGCTGGCGCAGGGTCGTCACGGCCCCCTGGACCGCTTTGTCCGCGGCTTCAAAATGGCGGGTCAATCCCTCCTGAGCAGCCTTGAGTTCGCTGCGGAAGGTGGTCTGATCGCGGGACAGCAAGGCCAGGCGCGCGTTGAGCAAGCGGAGTTTGAGATTCTCCCGCAGGAAGAAGGACTGGCCCGGGGCCAGAAGCACGGGTTCTTCGCGGTCGAAACGCTGTATGCGGACCAGCCCCTTGATCTCCGCCCACAATCCGCCGACCACGCGTTCCCAGCTTGCCGCACCCTCCGTGACCGGAGCCTCGGCCTTTCCTGCAACAGGCGGACGTGCGTTCATGGCCAGCGGCAAGCGGTCGACGGCAGTCAGGAGATTTTCCAGTTTGAGGCTCATCCCCGCCACATCGACAAAAGGCAGTGATCGCAGGCGGTCCAGGTCGCGGCCCACCGCCTTGCGCAGGGGAACGAACTGAGGTCGGTCGAGGCGCGCAAGTCGCGCATCGGCAGTCTGCAGAGCGAGCACGGCGGCAGCCACGTTGCCGGTCAGTTGGAGATTCTGGGCGGCGAGGGTGACCGCCTGCTCGACCTCGAGCAGCGAGGCATCGTCCCGACTGCGGGCGAGTTCCTGGTAGAGACCCTGCAGCGACGCGGCCTGCCCCTGAAATTCAGCCAGCCGCGCGTCCAGGGCGCCCTGCTTGGCCTGCAGGGCCGCCATCTGGTCCTGGACCTGTTTGAGCGCCCCTCTCCCCTCGCTTCCCAGAGCGTCGGCGTCGGCAAGACGGCGCGCCACTTCCTGCCGCGTCTCTCCGATCTGGTCACGCAGGTCCAGGATCGCCCAGCCGGCCACCGCCAGAGCGCCCAGAGCCAGGACGAGCCACGGATTGCGCCATTGCCCGACGCGCGGGGCTGCCGGCGGTGGCGCTGCTACCGGGGGGGCGGGTGTCTCTTCCATGGCCGATCCGAATTATTTCGACCAATTATAAGCGCACAGTCCGGCGAGAATGCCCGCGTCAGCCGGCCCCGTGAGGATCACCCGCTGCAGCCCCAGGGCTCTTGCCGTTTCCGCAATGCGGGCATGGGGAACGAAGAGCGGAGTGATTTCCAGAAATCGTCGGTCTTCGCCGAAGCCGATCATGTCCACCAGATAGCGCAAGCCCTCGCTGCTCGATACGGTCAGGGCGTCGAGTTGCCCGGCATGCCAGGCCTTGCTGAGCGTTTCGGCACCACCGGCGGGTGCTGAACGGCGATAGCAGGCAATGCAATCGACTTCCGCTCCACGCTCACGCAGGGTGTCGGCAAGCAGTTCCCGGCCGCCATCGCCACGGAAGATGGCAATCCGGCTCCCGGCCACCCGTTCAGCCTGAAGATCGGGCAGATCGAGGAGCGCCTCGGAATCGAACCTTTCGCTCGGCGCGATGCACCCGTCCACCCCGGCGCCAGCCAGGGCTTTCACCGTCCCCTGGCCGACCGCCGCGGGGATGAGCCGCGCCGGCCACCCCCCCGCGGCGAGGAGGGTGGGGAGCGCATGGGCTACCGCGTTGGGGCTGATGAAGACGGCCAGGCGGTAGTCTCCGAGGCGCCCTGCCGTCTGGACCAGCGGGCCGGGATCGGCTGCCGGGAAGATTTCCAGGAGCGGAAAGACGAGGGGAGTTCCACCGGCTTCCGCGATGGCTCCCGCCAGGGCAGCCGCCTGATCCCGCGGCCGGGTCACGACGATGGTGCGCCCTGCCAGCGGGAGACTTCCCTTCATTTTGCCTGGGCGAGCTTGTCCAGAATGTCGCCAGCACCTTGAGCCCGCAGCCGGTCGGCGAGTTCCCGACCGAGACGTTCGTCGTCGTCCGCTTCCTTGCCGACTTCGCCGCGGATTTCGCCGGCGACCATTTCCCGGCCATCCGGAGTGGCGACGAAGCCGCGCAGCCAGAGCCGACCTTCCTCGATCACCGCATAACCGCCAAGGGGAACCTGACAACTGCCGCCAAGGGCTCGGGAAAACGCCCGCTCGGCCCGCACGCAGTAGGCGGTTTCGGGATCGTTCAAAGGCGCGACGACGGTGGCCATTGCCTCCGCGCCTGCCACCAGCTCGATGCCCAGGGCCCCCTGGCCGGGGGCCGGCAACGACTGCTCGGGAGTGAGCAGAGCGCGAATGCGAGCCTTGAGACCCAGGCGGATCAATCCGGCCGCCGCCAGGATGATGGCGTCGTATTGACCCTCGTCCAGCTTGCGCAGCCGAGTGTCGAGATTGCCCCGCAAACTGCGGATTTCCAGTTGCGGATAGCGGGCCCGCAGGATCGCTTCGCGCCGCAAGCTGGAAGTCCCGACGACAGCCCCCGGCGGCAGTTCGTCGAGGCCGGCATAACGGCTCGATACGAAGGCGTCGCGAGGATTCTCGCGAGCCGAAATGGCGGCGAGAACGAAACCCTCGGGCATCACCATGGGCACGTCCTTCATCGAATGGACCGCCAGATTTGCCCGGCCCTCCGCCATGGCGACTTCGAGTTCCTTGATGAACAGCCCCTTGCCGCCGATCTGTGCCAGAGGCCGGTCGAGAATCTGGTCGCCCTGGGTGGTCATCCCGAGGATGGTCACGGCTGCCCCGGGATTGAGGGCGGAAAGGCGGTCGCGGACATGTTCGGCCTGCCAGAGGGCAAGGCGGGATTCGCGGGAGGCGATGACGATCTGAGTGGGGACGGACATGGCGAACGGCTCGCGACGGAAGGGCGCCGATTCTACCACGGGCACTCCGTCTAGCCGCCGGTGGCCAGGGCGCGCGCCACCGCCCACTGGCGACGACTCACCGGCAATCGATCGGGAACGCCGCGGACCAGAGCCCAGCCATAGGCATCGGCCTCGTCGCCTGCAGCGCGCTCGAATCCGGCCAAGGCATCCCGCGCCACCAGAACCGCCCGATGCAGCCGCAGGAAACGCTCGGCGAATTCCTGCTCCAGATGGGTCAGCGCCTCGTCGAGGATATACTCCCGCTCCCGGGTGCGGGCAGTGACGTACTTGAGGTCGGCCTTGAAATACAGGATCTCGGCCACCGGAACCAACAGGAGTTTTCCCCGCTCGTGGCAGGAGAGATGGCTGCGCCCCCCGCCGCGCATCTCGCGCCCGATTGCCGTCAACGTCTCCCCGGACGGACGCTGGGCTCCCCTCACCTTCTGCAGGGCCGCCAGCAGCCGTTGGGTCCGCACCGGTTTGAGCAGGTAATCGATGGCATTGAGGTCGAAGGCCTGGACCGCGTAATTGTCGTAGGCGGTCGCGAAAACCACCGCCGGCGGATCGACCAGAACCCCGAGATGGCCGGCAAACTCGATCCCATCCATCCCGGGCATGCGGATGTCGGCGAGGACCACATCCACCGGCGTCGTCTTCAGGAATTCGAGGGCCTCCAGGCCATTGCCCGCCTCTCCGGCGACGGAGTTCGGCAGATTGATGGCAATGTCCGAAAGCAGTTCCCGCAGGCGGGTGCGCGCCAGCGGTTCGTCGTCCACCAGAAGGACGGTCAAGGGTGAGGGTGTGTTCGGCATGGCAGATGGATGAGCACGCGATAATTCTCGGGACCTTCCTCGATATCGAGGCGGGCTTCCAGATCGTAGTACAGGGCCAGGCGTTCCCGAATGTTGGCGACCGCCATGTGATTTCCGCG
>SSTA01000053.1 GCA_009469685.1 Azonexaceae bacterium
ATTTCGAATCGGCGGCGGCCATCGTCGCCTTCGTCCTCGGCGGCCGCTACCTGGAAGAACGCGCGCGCGGCAAGGCCTCGGCGGCGATCCGCAAGCTGATCGAATTGCAGCCCGAAACCGCGCTCCGCATCACCGCCGGTGGCGAGGAACGCGTGCCCATCGATGACGTTCGCGTCGGCGACCGGCTGCGCGTGCGCCCCGGCGACAAGGTGCCGACCGACGGCGTGGTGTTGGAAGGCGCCTCCCGCCTGGACGAATCCATGCTCACCGGCGAATCGCTGCCGGTGGCCAAGGCCGCCGGCGATGCCGTGGTCGGCGGCTGCCTGAACGGCACCGGGGGCTTCGTCATGCGCGCCACGGCGGTGGGCGGCGACACCGTGCTCTCCGGCATCGTGCGCCTGGTCGACCACGCCCAGGGTGCCAAGCTGCCGGTGCAGAAACTGGCCGACCGCATCTCGGCGCGCTTCGTGCCCGCGGTGGCCGGCGTCGGCATCCTGACCCTGGCCGGCTGGCTGGCGGCCGGCACGCCCCTGCCGCGCGCGCTGGCCCATGCCGTTGCCGTATTGCTGATCGCCTGCCCCTGCGCGCTGGGACTGGCGACGCCCACCGCGATCATGGTCGGCACCGGCCAGGCGGCGCGGCGCGGCATCTACATCCGTAACGGCGAGGCGCTGGAGACCGCCGCCGGGCTCGACGTGCTGGTGTTCGACAAGACCGGCACCATCACCGAGGGCAAGCCGGCGGTGACCGACTGCCTCGCCGTCGCCGGCCACGATGAGGCACGCATGCTGGCCCTGGTGGCGGCGGCGGAAGCCAACTCCGAGCACTATCTGGCGCGCGCCATCGTCGCCTGGTGCGCGGCGCGCGGCGAGGCCGGCGCCCAGCCGCGTGGACGACGCGGACAGCGCAAGGGCGCCGTCCCGCCAGGGCTGACTTCCAGCCCGAACGGGCGGGACACCACGACTCCGCCAGGGCTGACTTCCCGCGACAGGGCCGTGAGCGACTTCGCCGCCCTCCCCGGCCGCGGCATCCGCGCGCGGGTCGACGGCAGCTCGGTCCTGATCGGCAACGCCGAATTGTTGGCCGAAGCCGGCATCGACCTCGGCGCCCAGCCAGCGCAGGCGCAGGCCTGGGCCGCGCAGGGCAAGACACCGGTCTACGTCGCCATCGACGGTGCCTGCGTGGCGCTGTTCGCCATCGCCGACCGCGCCCGCGACGGCGCCCGCGAAGCCATCGCCCTGCTCCACAAGTTGGGACTGCGCACGGTGATGGCCACCGGCGACGTCGCCGCCGCCGCGCATCATGTCGCCCGCGAGGTTGGCATCGAAGAGGTCGTCGCGCGCGCCACGCCCGCCGACAAGCTGGGGCTGGTGCGCAAGCTGCAAGCGCAAGGCAAGCGGGTCGGGATGATCGGCGACGGTATCAACGACGCCCCGGCGCTGGCGGCGGCGGATGTGGGCTTCGCCATCGGCGGCGGCGCCGACATCGCCGTCGAATCGGCCGACATCACGCTGGTCGGCGGCGACATCGCCCGCGTGGCGGCCGGCATCGACCTGTCGCGCAAGACGATGAAGATCGTGCGCCAAAACCTGTTCTGGGCACTGGGCTACAACACCGTTTCCATTCCCTACGCCGCGGCGGGTCGGCTGACACCGATGATCGCCGCGGCCGCGATGGCGATGAGTTCCGTCTCGGTGGTGACCAACTCGCTGCGCCTGCAACGGCACTGAGCGCGGGCGTGGATCACTCCCAGCACGCGCACATCGCAGATTTCTCATATTGGGCCGCCTTCATGGTCGGCATCCTCGGCAGCGGGCATTGCGTGGGCATGTGCGGCGGGCTGGTCTCCGGCTGCTTCATGAAGTTGCGCGCCGTCGGCGCACTCCCTTACGCGGCCTACCATGGCGCGCGCATCGCCATCTATGCGCTGGTCGGGCTGCTCGCCGCCGTGCTTGGCGCGGTGCTGGTGGCCAGCGGCCTCACCGGCCTGGCCCAGGGCGTGTTGCAGATCGTCGCCGGCTGCGTGGTGATCCTGCTCGGGCTGGACCTGCTCGGAATCTCGCCGATCCGCAACACCCACGGCTTCGCGCCGGTGGCGTGGCTGCGCCGTCAGTTCGTCAATGCCACCGGCAAGGGGCCGCTGCTCGGCGCGGCGATCAGCGGCGCGATCAACGGCATGATGCCCTGCTCGATGACCATGGCCATGGCGGTGCAGGCGACCACCGCGCCTTCGCCCGCCGAGGGCATGCTGCTGATGCTGGTCTTCGGCGCCGGCACCCTGCCCTCGATGCTTTCGGCATCGGTGCTGTTCGGCCGGATCGGGCCGCGCCTGCGCGGCGCGCTGCAGAAGGTCGCCGCGCTGTTCGTCATCGCGCTCGGCCTCGCCACCTTGTGGCAGGGCCTGCGCTTTTATCTGGTAATGGCCAAGCTGGTCCTGTAGCCGCCCCGCCGGCGAGGTATGCTTGCGCCACTTCGTCTTCGCCGAGGCTTGCGATGACCTCCCATCCCCGTCGCGCCATCCCCTTCCTGCTTGCGCTGCTGGCAGCCCACTCGACCGCCGCCGAGCTGCCGCGCGGCGCATGCGACCTGCCGCGCCCCGGCACCGATCTCTCGCATTGCGACTACAGCGGCCGCAAGCTGGTCGGCCTCGATCTGTCGGGTGTCAGCTTCGCTGGCGCCAAGCTGGAAAAGACCGACCTGCGCAAAGCCAAGTTGGCCGGCGCCGACCTGCGCAAGGCTAATGCCAAGTGGGCAAACTTCACCGACGCCGATCTCGCCCACGCCGACCTGCGCGACGCCGACCTGTTCCATGCCGTGTTCGACCGCGCCCGGCTGGAGGACGCGAGGTTCTCCGGCGCCTATCTCTTCGGCGCCAACCTGATCGGTAGCCGTGCCGCCAGGGCTGACTTTTCCGGCGCCTACCTGAAGGACATATTGATGGAGGAGATCGACCTCTCGGGTGGCTCCATCCGCGACTGCTACGCCTTTCGCGGCGTATTCACCGGCGCGAAGATGGCGGGTGCGGACCTTTCCGGTGCCGACCTCACCGGCGCGGCGATGGA
>SSTA01000307.1 GCA_009469685.1 Azonexaceae bacterium
CATGATGAAATCGTTGGCGTGCAGTCCATTGATCTTGTGGGTCCACCAGGAAACGGTCACCCAGCCCCAGCCCAGACCCAGGTCCGGGTGATGTCCCTGACTCTCGGCGAGAGCACCGACGCGGTTGACGAAATCAAGCGCCGCTTTGAAATCTGGAAACCGGTACTGGCGCTCGAGTCGCCGTCCCTCTTCTAGGAGATTCCAGCCAGGGGTTTGGGCCAGATAAGCCTTTGCCTCGTCGAGCGTCAATGGGGGGATGCCTCCGCGGCAGGGAGTACAGGAAAGTTGGCAAAGATCATCGGACATGGCCGACCTCGCGAATGATGGGATTGGCGCAGCGCAAACGGCGCTGCACTGCTCATGAGACAAGCGGTCCGCCACGCTGTTCCCGCCGGACCCGTGGCCCGCTCGTCCTCAACTCTTTTTCCTGCACCGGGGAATCTCCTACAATCGTAGCTGACCGTGAGGAAAATCTGTAAGACCTGTACGACACGCTTCCGAAACGCCGCCGCGCGTGCCACCCTCCGTGGCGCCGCTCTCTAAGCCTCGTATGCGCTGGATCCGACGATTCTCCAGGGGTCACCTCAACCGACAAGAATACGGAGACAACCCATGCCCATGCACCGCCGCCACTTCCTTCATTCTCTCGCTGCCCTGCCGCTGACGGTCGCCCTGCCGACCCGCGCCGACGAGCAGTTCGATGCCATCCGCAAACGCGGCAGGCTCTCCATCGCCGTCTATAACGATTTCGCTCCTTACTCGGACGCGGAAAAGGGACTCGACGTCGAGCTGGGCAAAGCCCTCGCCCAGAAGCTCGGCCTCACCCCTTCGATCATCGGCTTCAAGGCTGGCGAAGACATGGGCGACGACCTCCGCAACATGGTTTGGAAAGGCCACTATCTGCGTGGAGATCCGGCCGACGTGATGATGCACGTCCCGGTAGACCCGCGTCTGGCGGAAGCCAACGACAAGGTGAAAATCTTCGGCCCTTATCACGTGGAAACCATCGCCATGGCCCGCATTGCCTCCCGTGCACCTGCCCCGGTCGGCTCCGCGGCGGTTGCGCTGGAGGTCTTTACCCGCGAAAAGATAGGCGTCGAGGGCGAAAGCATGCCGGATTCGTTCCTGATGGGTGTCCTGCGGGGCAGATTGCGGGACAACGTGGCCCACTTTCGTACTGTCGGGGAAGCCGTCCAGGCCATGCGCGAAGACAAGATCGCCGCAGTCATGGCCACCCGGGGCGAACTCGAGGGCGCGCTGGCGGGAGACAAGCGTTTCGTCCTGGACACGGTGGAAATGACCGAACTGACCATCCGTCGCTGGCCTCTGGGGCTGGCGGTCAAGGCTGACGCGACCGATTTGGCGGCGGCTCTCGAAGGCGCCCTGACGGAATTGAAGAACGACGGCTCCGTCGCGGCGCTCTTCAAGCGCTTCGGGGTCACCTATCTCGCGCCCTGAGCCGAGGTCCTCGGCAGCCAGAAGAGCCGCCCTGCGAATTTCCCGCCGACTCCGCCGACCTGACGACCAGGGAGCGGCGTGTCTGGTAAAATGCCGGCTTGTCTTGCCCGCTGTGCCTTTCACGACGGGCCCAATCCGGACTTACCCATGCTTTCGATAACCGATATCAAGGATTTCATCGATCTTGATGGCGAAACAGTGAATATCGTGGCCGGTGCCACAGGGCTTTCCGACGAGGAGTCCGTAGCCCTGGCCCGTCAGTTTCTGGCCTCGGAAGAGGGCCTGTTGATCCTGCACCATATGTATCGCGACCAGATCGCCGCGGTGGCGGACGATTTTCTGCCCGCCCGGGCCGAAACCCTACGGGCCGCCTACGCTTATTTCTCGCGCAAGTATCCGCTTCCTGCGTTGAAGTAGATCGGCTTGATCAGCCCGATTCCGGTTGTCCGGCGACCGGAACATCTTCAGCGCCCAATGCCCCCGCATCCCGCGCGAAGCCATGGGCTTTCCAGGCTTCCCAACCGCCGCGAATGGGCCGCACCGAAACGTATCCTTGTTTCTGCAGTTCCCGCGCCGCCTGAACCGCACCGGCGTCTTCCGGGCAAGCGCAGAGCGCCATGATGGGCGCGGTCTTCGGCCAATCCGCCACTGCATCCGGCAGATTGTCGTGGTTTGCAGCCCTCGCCCCGGGAATGGCTCCCTCTTCGAGCACCATACTCGCCCCCCGCAAGTCGAGGAGCAGCACGGGAAATCCCGC
>SSTA01000308.1 GCA_009469685.1 Azonexaceae bacterium
AGGCGCTCCAATTCGCAGGCAACTTCGAAGCGCTGGCTATGAGCGGCGCCGGTAGTCCCCAGGGTGGCGTACTTGGGGAGCGGCTGCCGGCGCCCCTGCAGCCACTCCTGCAGCCGGGTCTTGGCGTCCTTGCATGCCTCTCCCGGGTTCAATCCGTCGAGCAGTCCGGCGAACAGCCGTTCCACGACAAGCTCCGCAGCGGAAAATCCGGCATCGAGAAAGACTGCTCCCAGCATTGCTTCCAGGGCATCTGCGAGGATAGACGGGCGACCCTCGCCGCCGCTACGCAGTTCTCCTTCCCCAAGCCTTAATTGGGGGCCCAAAGCAATGTTCTGGGCGATGCGTTGCAAGGTGTCCTGACGAACCAGATTGGCCCGTAGGCGCGACAAATCCCCTTCCGGAAGCCCCGGAAACCGCCTATACAGGGTTGCGGCAATCACACAATTGAGAATGCTATCGCCCAGAAACTCGAGCCGTTCGTTGTGCCCGGCACCAAAACTGCGATGGGTCAGCGCCGTCTGAAGCAAGCCGCGGTCGGCAAAGCAGTGGCCCAGGGCCTCCTCAAGGGTGGCGAGGGCCATCACTCCCGTCCGGAGCCTCCGGTCGAGCCCCGATAGTTGATGAGGAGGCTGACATTGAATCCGAGGGGAATCTTCTTTTCGTAATCGAAAGAAATGACGATCTGATTGCCTTCCTTGGAGACATCGAGATCCTGGGGATTGAATTCGGTCAGGTGGTCGACTTCCGCATACTTGGCGAAAGCCTGGCGGACATCGGCAACGGTCGCGTTCGGCTGAAGGTTCACCGCCGTCGCCTTGATGTCCTTGAGAATCTTGTAATACTCGATCGCCGACGGCGCAACCTTGATGCCCAGCATGGCGATCAAGGCGATGATGAAGCCCCAGAACATCACGCCGGAAAGGCTCACTCCACGCTGGTATTTCATGTCTTCTCCTTTACCGGAAAGAGCCGATACGCCCCAAATCGCCGAAATTCAGCCAGATGAAAAAGGCCTTGCCGACGATGTTCTCCTCGGGAACGAAACCCCAATAGCGGCTATCCCGGCTATTGTCTCGATTGTCCCCGACCATGAAGTAATGGCCCGGGGGCACCGTGCAGATCACGCCGGCAGCATTGTAGAGGCAATTTTCGCGATTGGGAAAGCGTGCCACATCGGGAATATAGGCCGGAGCGTCGACATCGTTGAGCATGCGATGCTCGACCGCCCCGAGTTTTTCGACGTACTGCTCGGAATAGTACAGGCGCTCAGGGTGAAGGTAGTCGGCAATCTTCTTGACTTCCACCGTCTCTCCGTTGATGGTCAGCCGCTTGTTCTGATAGGCGATCTTGTCCCCCGGTATGCCGACCACCCGCTTGATGTAGTCCAGGGAGGGATCCTCGGGGTAGCGGAAGACCATCACGTCACCCCGCTGGGGGAGGTTGAGGTCGATGATCTTCTTGTTGATGACCGGCAGGCGAATTCCATAGGTGAATTTGTTCACCAGGATGAAATCTCCCACCAGCAATGTGGGAATCATCGATCCGGAAGGGATCTTGAAGGGTTCGAAAAGAAATGAGCGCAGGACGAAGACGATGAGGATCACCGGAAAGAAGCTCGCTCCCCACTCGACCCAGAGCGGCTCCTTGGCGTCCTTCGCCCGCTGTTTGCGGAATTTGAGGACGTCCAAGGCATAAAGCGCGCCGGTAACCACAGTCAATACGAAAAGAATCAGGGCGAAATTCATGGGGGTTTCCGACTCGATCAGTTATCCACCCGCAAGACGGCCAGAAAGGCTTCCTGCGGGATTTCGACGCTGCCGACCTGCTTCATGCGCTTTTTGCCGGCCTTCTGCTTTTCCAGGAGCTTCTTCTTGCGCGTGATATCGCCGCCGTAACACTTGGCCAGCACGTCCTTACGCAACGCCTTGACGTTTTCCCGGGCGATGATGTGGGAGCCGATCGCTGCCTGGATGGCCACGTCGTACATCTGGCGGGGAATCAGTTCGCGCATCTTTGAAGCGAGTTCCCGGCCGCGATACTGGGAATTGGCCCGATGGACGATAAGGGACAGGGCATCCACCCGATCCCCGTTGATCAACACGTCGAGCTTGACCACATCGGCCGCCCGATATTCCTTGAAGTCGTAATCCAGAGAGGCATAGCCCCGAGAGCAGGACTTCAGCTTGTCGAAGAAATCCATCACCACCTCGGCCATGGGCATTTCATAAACCAGTTTCACCTGGCGACCGTGGTAGTGCATATCCACCTGGCTTCCGCGCTTCTGGTTGCAGAGAATGATCACGGCTCCGAGATAATCCTGCGGAACGAAGATGGTCGCGGTGATGATAGGTTCGCGAATCTCTTCCGTCTTGCCGATTTCAGGCAACTTCGAGGGGTTTTCCACCTGGATGGTGGTGCCGTCCCGTTGCACCACCTCGTACACAACGGTGGGCGCCGTGGTAATCAGATCCTGATCGAATTCCCGCTCCAGGCGCTCCTGGACGATTTCCATGTGAAGAAGACCGAGAAAGCCGCATCGAAACCCGAAGCCCAGAGCCTGGGAGACTTCCGGCTCGTATTGCAGCGAAGCGTCGTTGAGCTTCAATTTCTCCAGGGCTTCCCGCAACGAGTCGTACTGGTTGGCTTCCACCGGATAGAGGCCAGCGAAAACCTGGGGTTTGATCTCTTTGAAGCCCGGCAGCGGATCCGACGCCTTGCGGTCGCTGTGGGTGATGGTGTCGCCCACTTTGGCCGCCTTGAGCTCCTTGATGCCGGCAATGACGAAACCGACCTCACCGGCGCGAAGCGCATCGCGCAGAATGGATTTTGGCGTGAAGACGCCCACTTGCTCGCAGAGTTGATTGGCCCCGGTGGCCATGAAATGGAGCTTGTCCTTGGGACGGATTTCGCCATCCACCACCCGGACCAGCATCACGACCCCGACATAGTTATCGAACCAGGAATCGATGATCAAGGCCTTCAGCGGCGCGCCGGCATCGCCCCGTGGCGGCGGCACCTTGGCGATGACCGCCTCCAGGATATCTTCGACGCCGAGGCCAGTCTTGGCGGAGGCCAGGACCGCATCGGCGGCGTCGATGCCGATCACATCCTCGATCTCGCTGCGGGCGTTGTCCGGATCGGCGGAAGGGAGGTCGACCTTGTTGAGCACCGGCAAGACCTCGACCCCCTGCTCTATGGCCGTATAGCAGTTGGCGACGGTCTGCGCCTCCACCCCCTGGGAAGCATCGACGACCAGGAGCGCCCCTTCGCAGGCCGACAAGGAACGGGAGACTTCATACGAGAAATCCACGTGCCCCGGGGTGTCGATCAGGTTCAGGTTATAGACCTTGCCGTCACGCCCTCTGTATTCAAGAGCAGCTGTTTGCGCTTTGATGGTAATGCCGCGCTCGCGCTCGATGTCCATGGAATCGAGGACTTGTTCCTCCATCTCGCGATCGGAAAGTCCACCGCATAGATGAATGATGCGGTCGGCCAGGGTCGATTTGCCATGGTCGATGTGGGCGATGATGGAAAAATTGCGGATATGGTCCATGCGGTTCGAATAAAAAGGGCGCCGGCAGGCGCCCCGGGCGAATTCAGCAAACCCGTGATTTTAGCGGATTTCCGCCAAATATTCACGCACTTTGGCCTCGTCCAGGAAGTAATGGCACAGCTCCCTGCCGCGGTGCAGCAATACCGGAACGAGTTCGTCATACCGCGCCTCGAGAACCGGATCGGCATCCACATCCACAACTTCCAAGCCCAGGCCGAATTCTTCCGCCAGCGGTGCCACCGCCACCTCCATGTCATGGCAGAGATGGCAGTAGCTTCGACTGAGCAAGGTCAAGGGCGCACTCGCTTCAATTTCCACCGCTGAATCCCTTGATGGTGACAAAGGTCTGACTCTCGCCCCGCCGAATCAGGAGCGTGACGCTGGAAGTCTTGTCAAATTGGGCCAAGAGCTTGTTGAACTGATCCACGGACTTGACCTCGGTCGTGGCGCCCTTGCTGATGAGAGCGAGGATGATGTCTCCTGGGCGCAGGTCGGCGCGCGCCGTTCCGCCACGCACGTCCTCGATAAGCAGCCCCCCCGGCAGTTTGAGCTCCCGCTTCTTGTCTTCGGAGAGTTCGCTGACCACGAGGCCAAGCCGATTGGCGGCCTGCTCGGCAGGTTTGGGGATACGCCCGCTACGAACGCCTGCCTCCTCGACGATTTCGCCGACGACAAGAGTAATGTCCCGCGTCGCACCCTTGCGCCAGACCTGGACGACCGACCGGGTTCCCGGCTTGGTGGCGGCAACCGCCCGCGGCAGATCGGCGGAGGCATTGATGACCTTGCCGTCGAACTTGAGAATGACGTCTCCCGGTTCCAATCCCGCTTTGTCCGCCGGACTACCTTTCTCCACCGCATTCACGATGGCCCCCATGGGCTTCCCAAGACCCAGGGATTCGGCGAGATCCTTGCTGACCTCCTGAATCACTACTCCCAGGCGTCCGCGACTGACCTTGCCCTGGCTACGCAATTGGTTCTGGATTTCCATGGCGACGTCGATGGGAATCGCAAAGGAAAGGCCCATGTAACCACCGCTACGGCTGTAAATCTGGGAATTGATCCCGATGACCTCTCCCTTGAGATTGAATAACGGGCCGCCGGAATTGCCCGGATTGATCGCCACATCGGTCTGGATGAAGGGAACATAGTTCTCCTGAGGCAAGGAACGCCCCTTGGCGGAAACGATGCCCGCAGTCACCGAATTGTCGAAACCGAAGGGCGAACCGATGGCCACCACCCACTCGCCCACCCGGGTCTGGCCCGGGTCGCCCAGGCGGACCGTCGGCAATCCGGCCGCTTCGATGCGGATCAGCGCCACGTCGGTCCGCTTGTCGGCACCGATCACCTTGGCCTTGAATTCCCGCTTGTCCGTCAGTCGCACGGTAATCTCGTCCGCGGCCTCCACAACGTGGGCATTGGTCAGGATGTAGCCATCGGCGCTGATGATGAATCCGGACCCGAGGGATTTGCTCTCGAACTCCCGCGGCGTGCCGCCGCCAGGCTGACGGGGAATGAAGCGCCGGAAGAATTCGAACATCGGATCGTTCTCATCCAGCGGCACCCCGAATGGATTGCGACCTCGCAAGACCTGGGTGGTGCTGATATTGACCACCGCCTGCCCCTGTTTTTCCGCGAGATCGGCGAAATCCGGCAAGGCTCGCGTGGGCGGTGGAACTTCGGCTTGCGCAAAGGTGTTCAAGAACAAGACGAAAGCAATAGCCAGCAGGCGCTTCATGGAATTAACCTCCGGGTACACCTAAGAACGACCGAGGATGGTGGGCTTTTCACCCCGGATAGCCAAGGTACGGAAAATGATCCAGGCCACAGCGAGCCCCACTGCCGCGCCGGAGACGGAACCCAGGTCGCCGCCCAACCAGGAACCGAAGGCTCCGCCACCAATCAGCCCAACCAGGGGAAGCCCGTAAGCGAGATTGGCACTGCGGCGCACCGCACCGGCGGCAATGCCGACCAAGACCCGCTCGCCCATGCGGGCGCCGTCCGGATTGGCCACCCGATAGATCCGGGTGTTCGCGCAGAGCATGCGGGAAAGATTCTGTCCCCCGCAGCCCCCGCTTTCATGGCAGCGGCCGCAACCTTCCTCGGCCACTTCAACGAGGGCTTCATTGCCGTCGATCTGCCGAACGACGGCGACAACTGTCGTCAATTCACTACTCATTACCAGCGTCGGTCGGGAGCGGTATCCAGAAGCGGCCTCAACTTGGCGGCCACGGCCTCCCGAGCACGGAAAATGCGGGACCGGACAGTCCCGATGGGGCAATTCATGATTTGGGCAATCTCTTCGTAGGACAGTCCTTCGATCTCCCGCAAGACGATCGCGGTTCGCAATTCCTCGGGGAGAGCCTCAACGGCACCATTGACGGTTTCACCGATTTGCTTGGAGAGGAGGAGACTCTCCGGGGTATTGATGTCTCTTAGTTGATCGCCATCCTCAAAAGTTTCGGCTTCTTCGCTGTCGAACTCGGTCGTGGTGGGCGCCCGCCTGCCCTGAGAAACCAGATAATTCTTGGCCGTATTGATGCCGATGCGATACAACCAAGTGTAGAAGGCGCTGTCCCCGCGGAAAGCCGGGAGCGCACGATAGGCCTTGATGAACGCTTCCTGAGCGACGTCCTCGACTTCGGCGGGATCGCGGATGTAGCGGGACAGCAAACGGCCCAGCTTGCGCTGGTATTTGCTCACCAAGAGATCGAAAGCGTGCCGCTCGCCACTTTGGGCTCGTTCGACCAAAGCCTGATCAATCTCGCGCTCACTCATCGCTTGACGCGTTCCCTGGGGGTTTAATGGTTGTTGTAATGGCGGAGTATAGCGCGAAGTATTCTCGTCCAACCTTGGCAAGGTCCCGGGTTTGTGACTGAGTGTAACCACCCTCCATGGTATAGTCGCCGCAGAATCAACGATCCCGACGCGAAGAGCTTGAAATCCTACGACGTACTCATCATCGGCAGCGGTCTTGCCGGACAATCGGCTGCCTTACGTCTGGCGGATCACTGCCGCGTGGCCCTGGTCAGCAAGCGTAGCCTGGAGGAAAGTGCCTCGGGATGGGCTCAGGGCGGTATCGCGGCAGTGCTCGACAGCCAGGATTCGATCGACGCCCACATTCGGGACACGCTCGTCGCCGGGGCCTGGCTCAACGACGAAGCGGCGACCCGGTTCGTGGTCGAAAACGGACGAAGGGCCATTGAGTGGCTCATTGCCCAGGGGGTCCCTTTCACCCAGGATGCGTCGGGCTACCACCTGACCCGGGAGGGTGGCCATAGCGCCCGCCGGGTGATCCACGTGGCCGACGCCACCGGACTCGCTGTCCAGGAAACCCTGACGCGCCGCGTGCGCGCCCATCGCAATATCACGGTCCTGGAAGATCACATCGCCATAGACCTGATCACGGGCGTCAAACTGGGCCTCGGTGACAACCGCTGCTATGGCGCCTATGCCCTCGATACCCGAAACGACCGCGTCATTACCCTGGGTGCCGGAAACACGCTGCTTGCCACCGGCGGGGCCGGCAAGGTCTATCTCTATACGACCAACCCGGACACATCCACCGGCGACGGCATCGCCATGGCGTGGCGTGCAGGTTGCCGGGTGGCCAATATGGAATTCATCCAGTTCCATCCCACGTGTCTGTACCATCCCCAAGCCAAATCCTTCCTTATTTCCGAGGCCGTTCGCGGGGAAGGCGGCCTGCTGCTGCTCCCGGACGGAACCCGGTTCATGCCCGACCACGATTCCCGGGGGGAACTGGCTCCCCGAGACATCGTCGCGCGTGCCATCGATTTCGAGATGAAAAAACGTGGCCTGGATTGCGTCTTCCTCGATATTGCCCACAAGGGCGAGACGTTCATCCGTAGCCATTTTCCCAACATCCACGCCCGTTGCCTGGAACTTGGCCTCGATATCGCCAAAGATCCGATTCCCGTGGTCCCTGCGGCCCACTACACCTGCGGTGGAGTGATCAGCGACCTGCGCGGCCGAACCGATCTCGCAGGCCTTTACGTCGCTGGAGAGGCCTCCTGTACCGGCCTGCACGGCGCCAACCGGCTGGCCTCGAATTCACTCCTCGAGTGCATCGTCTTTTCCGAAGCGGCCGTCGCCGACATGCTCGCTTCGGGGACCCCAGCGCTCCCCTCACTCCCGCGCTGGGACGAAAGCCGCGTGACCGACGCCGACGAAGAGGTGGTCATCTCCCATAACTGGGACGAGCTGCGCCGTTTCATGTGGGACTACGTCGGTATCGTCCGGACGACCAAGCGATTGAAGCGGGCCTCCCACCGGATACGACTCCTGATGCGGGAGATCGAGGAGTTCTACGCCAATTTCCGGGTCAGCCACGATCTCATCGAACTGCGCAATCTGGTGGTCACCGCCGACCTCATCGTGCGCTGCGCCATGAAGCGGCGGGAAAGTCGCGGCCTGCACTATTCGCGGGATTTCCCGGAAACCCTCGCCCAGGGCCGCAATACGGTCATCCGTCGGCGTTAGGGCTCTTTCGCCAGCGCAACCAGACGCGAAGGCGGCGAAAATCTTCGCCGTTAATGGCGTCGGGCGCGATGACTAGCGTCTGCAACCCAGCCTCCCAGCGCAGACGGACCAGCGTCAACCAGGGATGAATGCGCGGCGAACCGATCGTCTCGGCGTGCTGCCAGGAGCCCTCGCCCACTTCGACGTCGATGCGCCCATCGGCAAGCAAGCGCAGTCGGGACGGGTGCGGACCGGCGAATGCTATCCACGCGCGGTACCCGCTCAGGCAGGCGAGCACCATCAGCGCGCACAGAATGACGGCTCCGGCTCCCGATGTGGCGATGGCCAAGGCGGCTGCGAGGTGCACAAGGAGAATTCCGCCCCGCACAATGAACGAAGGGCGCAGCCCGATGATGATCGGAAACTGCACCCTCCATGACTCCGTCGAGCGGCGCTCAAATGCGCTTGAAAGCCACCGTTCCGTTGGTTCCGCCAAATCCGAAGGAATTGGATAAGGCGGCGTCGATCTTCATGGGCCGAGCATGATTGGCGCAATAATCCAGGTCGCAGCGCTCGTCCTGATTGAAAATGTTGATGGTTGGCGGCGAAATCTGATGGTAAAGAGCCAGGGCGGTAAAGACCGCCTCGATGCCACCGGCGGCGCCCAGCAGATGACCCGTCATCGATTTGGTCGAGTTCATCACCAGATGTTTCGTCGCATCACCCAGGGCGCGCTTGACCGCCTGGGTCTCCGCCACATCGCCCAGAGGCGTGGAGGTCCCATGGGCGTTGATGTACTGGATGTCACCCGGAGCCAAACCGGCATTCTTGAGGGCAGCGAGCATGCAGCGACGCGCTCCGTCGCCGTCTTCCGCGGGCTGGGTCATGTGGAATGCGTCGGCACTCATGCCATAACCCGCCACTTCGGCATAAATCCTGGCCCCACGAGCCTTGGCGTGCTCGTACTCCTCAAGAACCATCACGCCTGCCCCCTCGCCCAGGACGAATCCATCCCGATCGCGATCCCAGGGTCGGCTTGCCGTTGCAGGATCGTCGTTCCTCGCAGAGAGGGCACGCGCAGCACAGAAGCCGCCGACGCCCAGCGGCGAAACGGTGGACTCCGCACCGCCGGCAACCATGACATCCGCATCCCCGTACTCGATGATACGCGCAGCTTCGCCCACCGAGTGGGTCCCGGTTGTACAGGCGGTCACCAAGGCGATATTCGGACCTTTGAAACCGAACATGATCGACAGGTTGCCGGAAATCATGTTGATGATCGACCCGGGAACGAAGAACGGCGAGACCTTGCGCACGCCACCCGCAGCGTAATGGTCTTTGGTTTCCTCTATCAGAGGCAAGCCCCCGATTCCGGACCCGATCGCCACCCCGGCGCGCTCAAGATCGACCGAATTCCCATCCAGCCCCGCATCGCGGATGGCCTGAATTCCAGCCGCCATCCCGAAGTGGATGAAGGCGTCCATCCGCCGGGCCTCCTTAGGAGAAAGGTAGGCGCCAATGTCGAATCCCTTGACCTCGCCGGCGATCCTAACTGGAAAGGTGGACGCATCGAATTTCGTGATGCTGGCGATACCGGAACGGCCGGCGATGATGTTTGACCATCCTTCCTCGACCGTATTGCCGACGGGGCAGATGAGCCCCAGACCGGTGATGACGACTCTGCGACGTGCCAAGATGTGCACTCCGAATGGATGCGGAAAGGCCGGCCCTTGGGCCGGCCTCTGCCACTGGAACCAGGATGGATTACTTCTTGTGGGACAGGATGTAGTCCACTGCCTGCTGGACGGTCGTGATCTTCTCGGCTTCCTCGTCGGGAATCTCACACTCGAATTCCTCTTCTAGAGCCATGACCAGTTCGACCGTGTCCAACGAGTCAGCGCCCAGATCGTCCACGAAGGAAGACTCGTTCTTGATGTCGCCCTCGTTCACACCGAGCTGCTCGGCGACGATCTTTTTGACGCGTTCTACGATGTTATCCATTAAAAAACTCCTTCCCCCTACGGGTTGAAAAAACGCTGCGAGTTTACCAAAAAGCCGGCCCCGCCGGAAATCAGTCCATGAACATACCACCGTTGACGTGCACGGTCGTCCCGCTCACATAGCCCGCTCCGGGCGATGCAAGGAAGGAAACAGCCGCCGCCACATCTTCCGGAGATCCAGCCCGGGCAAGGGGAATCGCCGCCAGCATCGCCGCCTTGTGCTTTTCGTCCAGGCCTTCTGTCATGTCAGTGGCAATAAAGCCCGGTGCGACGCAATTCACGGTGATGTTGCGACTGCCCAGCTCGCGGGCAAGGGAACGGGTCATGCCGGCTACGCCTGCCTTGGCCGCGCAGTAGTTGGCCTGACCGGGATTGCCGGAGTGTCCGACCACCGAGGTGATGTTGATGATGCGCCCCTGGCGGGCCTTCATCATGCCCCGCATCACGGCTTTGGAAAGACGAAACACGGCTTTGAGATTGGTATCGATGACCGCGTCCCACTCGTCGTCCTTCATCCGCATGGCGAGATTATCGCGGGTAATGCCGGCATTGTTGACCAAAATGCCGACCGCTCCGAATTCCTTCTCGATCGTGGCAATGGCAGCCTCCACCTGGCCCGCGTCGCGCACCTCGAGGACGAAACCTCGCCCCCTGACGCCTGCCGCCGCAAGATAGGCCGAAATCCTTTCCGCGCCGTCTTCACTGGTCGCGGTACCGACGACTGCCGCGCCTTGGCGGCCCAGTTCGAGCGCGATGGCACGGCCGATGCCGCGAGTGGCGCCGGTCACCAAGGCAATCTGTCCGTTCAGCATGGTATTCACTCCAGGCCGAGGTTGGCTTCGACGCTGGCCGCATCCGCGAGAGCAACGCCGTTGATGCCTTCGGCGCAACGCTTGGTGAGTCCGGCGAGCACCTTGCCAGGACCGCACTCCGCAACCGTGGTGACGCCTTGGGCAGCCATTTTCTGGATCGTCTCGACCCAGCGTACCGGGTTATAGGCTTGACGCACCAGGGCGTCCTTGATGCGCGTCGGGTCCGATTCCTGTACCACGTCAACGTTATTGATGACCGGAATTACCGGCACCTTGAATTCCAGGTCGGCCAGCCGCGCTCCCAGCTTGTCGGCGGCGGGCCGTATGAGCGAGGAATGGAAGGGGGCAGAGACCGGCAATGCCACCGCCCGCTTGGCGCCCCGCGCCTTGCATGCCTCCATGGCACGCTCGACGGCACTCTTGTGGCCCGCGATGACGGTCTGGCCGGCGGCATTGAAATTGACCGGCTCCGCGACCTCGCCCTGGGCCGCCTCGGCGCACGCCGCCCGTATGCCCTCGTCGTCGAGGCCCAGAATTGCGGCCATGGCTCCCGTACCCAAGGGGACGGCTTCCTGCATGGCAGCAGCGCGTAGCCGGACCAGAGGCACTGCGTCTTTGAACGCGATCACCCCGGCGGCGACCAAGGCCGAATACTCACCCAAGCTATGGCCGGCGACGCAAGCGGGCTGCCGCCCTCCTTTTTCGAGCCAGAGACGCCAGACGGCAATCCCGGCGGTGAGCATGACCGGCTGGGTATTCACGGTTTGGGAAAGAGCCTCTGCCGGCCCCTCGGCCACCATTCGCCAGAGGTCGTCACCGAGAGCGCTAGAGGCCTCGTCGAAAGTCGCGCGAACGACGGCAGAATCGCCGTAGGCGGCCATCATGCCTACGCTCTGGGAACCCTGACCGGGAAAGACGAAAGCGAACATCGTGAGCTCCTAAAGGGAGACGAACAGTGGAAATCTCAGGGTCGGACCCAGCCGACCTTTGGACCTCAGTTTCAAAATTGCATGAGGGCGGCGCCCCAGGTGAAACCGCCGCCCACGCCCTCTACCAAGACTTTCTGGCCGGACCGGATGCGCCCATCGCGCACCGCCTCGTCAAGTGCCAGGGGAATCGAAGCGGCGGACGTGTTCCCATGGTGATCGACGGTAACGATAACTCGCTCCCGATCGACGCCGAGTTTCTTGCCGGTAGCCTCGATGATGCGGATATTGGCCTGATGGGGAATCAACCAGTCGATTCCTGCAGCGGGAACCCCCGCTTGGGCGCAGACTTCCTCGGCCACTTCGGCAAGGACGCGGACGGCGAATTTGAAAACCGCTTGACCGTCCATGCGCAGGAAGGGATCGCCGCACACCCGCCCGCCGCTGATCTGACCTGGAACGTTGAGAATCCCGCTCTGGCTTCCGTCGGCATGAAGAGCGCTGGCCAGAATTCCCGGCGCATCCGACGCTTCGAGCACCAAGGCGCCGGCGCCATCGCCAAAAAGTACGCACGTTCCCCTGTCCTGCCAATCGAGGATGCGGGAAAACACTTCCGTACCGATTACCAGGGCCTTGCAATGGCTGCCCGAGGCGATGAATTTATCGGCGATCGCCAGGGCGTAGGCGAAGCCGGCACAGACCGCCTGGACGTCGAAGGCAGTCGCCCCTTTGTTGCCCAGCTTCCCCTGGATGAGGCAAGCGGTACTCGGAAAAATGAAATCCGGCGTCGACGTTGCAACGATGATCAGGTCGATAGCGGCTGGATCGACGGCGGCCATAGCCAGGGCACGGCGGGCGGCCTCCAGTCCAAGATCACTTGCCATCACCCCGGGTTCGGCCAGATGCCGAGTCCGGATTCCAGTCCGGGTGACGATCCATGCGTCATCGGTGTCGATACCGCGAGCCGCCAAGTCGAGGTTACTGATAGGAGGCCCGGGCAGAAAACTCCCGGTCCCGGCAACCCGCGAGTACTTCACGCCGCCTCCTCGCTCCTGACATTCGAAGCCAGCCCCGCAAAACGCTGGGCAATCCTATCCAGGACGCCGTTCTCTGCGGCATCCCAAGCACGCGCAATGGCATTCGAGAAGGCGAAGGCATCGGCCGACCCGTGGCTCTTGATCGAGATCCCCTTGAGACCGAGGAGAATTGCCCCGTTGTACCGTCGATGGTCCACTCGGCGCTTGAAGCGATTCAGCACAGGCATGGCCACCAGCGCAGCAAGTTTGGTCAGCAGATTGCGCTTGAACTCCTGACGCAAGAACGAAGCCAGCATCTGGGCAAGGCCCTCGGAAGTCTTTAGCGCCACGTTGCCGACAAATCCGTCGCAGACCACGAGATCGGCCTCACCCTTGTAAATCCCGTCGCCTTCGACGTTGCCGACGAAATTGAGACCGGATTCCTTAAGCAGTTCAGCCGCCCCCTTGACCACTTCATTCCCCTTGATGTCTTCTTCGCCGATGTTGAGCAGTCCGACCGAAGGTCGCTCGGCATGTTCCAACGCGGCCACGAATGAAGCTCCCATCAGCCCGAACTGAAGCAAGTGTTGGGGGGTGCAATCGATGTTCGCGCCCAGATCAAGGACATGAGTGTGACCGCGCAGGGTCGGCAAGGGTGCGCAGATCGCCGGTCTATCGATGCCGGGGAGCATCTTGAGGACAAAGCGGGAAATGGCCATCAGGGCACCGGTATTGCCGGCGGACACGCATGCATCCGCCTCGCCCTGTTTGACCAGATTGATTGCCACCCGCATGGACGAGTCCTTCTTGTTGCGCAGGGCCAGGGCCGGTGACTCGTCCATCTCGACGACTTCGGAGGCATGCACGACGGTCAGGCGAGAGTCGCTGGCGGCCTCGGCCAAATGGGTGCGCAGAATCTCCTCACGTCCCACTAGGATGAGTTTGGCCCCAGGGTGGTCGGCCAGGAAACGCAACGCCGCGGGCACCGTCACTGACGGCCCGTGGTCGCCC
>SSTA01000054.1 GCA_009469685.1 Azonexaceae bacterium
CGGGCGAAATTGGCCGAAAGTATGCTGGGGGCGATGACGAAATCCGATGCCGACATGACAGGCTCCAAAACAGGTACACACGATCCATGGATGAAGAAAAGATCTACCGCGTCGAAGTGACGCCCTCTCCCCGCTACATTCCCGACCAGTCCGAACCCGACGACGGCAATTACGTCTTCGCCTACACCATCGCCATTCGCAATACCGGGACGGTACCGGTGCAACTCATCTCACGTCACTGGATCATCGGCGACGCGGGTGGCGAGGTACAGGAAGTCCGTGGCCTCGGGGTCATCGGGCAGCAACCCGTGCTGCAACCCGGTGAGGTGTTCGAATATACCAGCGGTTGCACGCTCAAGACACCCGTCGGAACCATGAAGGGCAGCTATCGCTTGATGGCGGCCGACGGCACTTCCTTCGACGCCGAGATCCCGGAATTCACCCTGGCGATGCCCCGCGTGCTTCATTGAGTCTGCGCCTAAGCTACTCGCTCATCGCCCCGATTTACGACATTGTGGTCGCCCACGCTTCGCGGGCGCCTCGCATCGACAGTCTTGCCGGTCTGCCAACCACACCGGGAGACGTCCTCCTGGCAGGCGTCGGAACCGGCCTCGACTTACCCCTGCTCCCTTCGGTACACCGTTACGTGGGCTGCGACATCACTCCCGCGATGCTGACGCGGGCTCGACCTCGCGTTCGAGGACTCCGTTTTGACTCCGTTCTCGGCGACGTCCAGCGCTTGCCCTTTGCGGATGCCAGTTTCGACGCCGTCGTGCTCCACCTCATTCTCGCCGTGGTTCCCGACCCCCGCGCTTGCCTGGCGGAAGCCGCCCGGGTTCTGCGGCCGGGAGGAACCATCCTCCTCCTGGACAAGTTCCTGCGGGCGGGTCAGCGGGCTCCTCTCAGGCGGATGGCCAATCCCCTCGTTCGACGACTGGCCACCCGACTGGACGTGGTTTTCGAGGACGTGCTTCGGGAAGTAAAAGGCCTGACCGTCGTCGACGATCAGGCCGCTCTGGCTGGCGGATGGTTCCGCCGGATTCGGTTGCAACGGGATTATCTGCGCTTGCCGGCCTGATCGCCGATCACGCCGCCAATGGCGGCACCACCGACTGTACTGAGTACGCCGCCGCCCGATACCGCCGCGCCGAGGACACCACCGACGCCTGCACCGACCACCGCACTCTTTTGCCGGGAGTTCATCGAATCCCAACTCGCACAACCGGAAGTCGTCGCACAAAGGGCGGCCACAAGAACGATCATTGAAGTGCGTCCCATTTTTGATCTCCGAAAACGGCGGAACAACCCCGCCAACGCCCCCAGGATAGGCAAGCCGCGCGAGGCTGCCTGTTGCCAGGCGTTACCGAATGTAAGCCGACTCCACGAGGTCCCGTTCCGCCTCGCTTATGCCTTAGGCCAGGACGGGCAAGGATGCGAGACATCGACCGCCCCCCCGCTAAGGCCACTGCTGCAAGCGTTCCAGCTTTCCGAAGGCGCCCAGCATTTATGGCCGGACCCGCTTCAGCCCGTTTCTTTGTACAATCCGCGGCGATTTCCCCCGGAGAACGCCATGAGTCTCGACACCCTCGCCCCCGGCACCAAAGCCGCCGTCCTGGCCGAAGCCCTGCCCTACATCAAGCGCTTCCACGGCAAGACCATCGTGGTGAAGTACGGCGGTAACGCGATGACCGACGAACACCTGAAGAATTGCTTCGCCCGGGACGTCGTCATGTTGGAACTGATCGGCTTCAATATCGTCGTCGTCCATGGCGGCGGTCCCCAGATCGAGAACCTGCTCACCCGGGTCGGCAAGAAGGGAGAGTTCGTCCAGGGCATGCGGGTGACCGATGCGGAAACCATGGAGTTGGTGGAGATGGTCCTGGGCGGCCAGGTCAACAAGGACGTCGTCAATCTGATCAACCAGCACGGCGGCAAGGCCGTCGGCCTGACCGGCAAGGATGGCAATTGCATCCGCGCCAAGAAGCTCCTGCTCGAAGACAAGGACAATCCCGGCGACCTCATCGACGTCGGCCAGGTAGGGGAGATCACCCAGATCGACCCCTCCCTCATCGACCACCTGGACAAGGGCGCCTTCATTCCGGTCATCGCCCCGATCGGCGTGGGCAAGGATGGCGAGACCTACAACATCAATGCCGACGTGGTGGCCGGCAAGATCGCCGAGGTGCTCAAGGCGGAGAAACTCGTTCTGCTCACCAATACCCCGGGAGTCCTCGACAAGGCCGGCAACCTGCTCACCGGTATCACCCCCAAGGACATCGACGACATGGTCGCCGACGGCACCCTCTCCGGCGGCATGCTGCCCAAGATCGCTTCGGCCCTGGATGCTGCGCGCAGCGGGGTGAAGGGGGTCCATATCATCGATGGCCGGGTCGAACACGCCCTGCTCCTGGAAATCCTCACCGATCACGGCGTCGGCACCATGATCAAGTCCCGTTGATGACTACCGGCCAGCCGGTCTGGCTCCTCGATCTCGACAACACCCTCCACGACGCCACGCCCCACATCTTTCCCCACATCAACCGCTCGATGCGTGAATACATCGAGCGCCACCTGGGGGTCGATACCGACGAAGCCACGCGCATCCGCCAGGAGTACTGGGTACGCTATGGCGCCACCCTCCTCGGCCTCGTTCGCCACCACGGCACCGACCCAGGGCATTTTCTGCGCGAGACCCACCGCTTCCCGGACCTTCCGGCGATGATCCGCTTCGACCCTGCGCTTCGCGCGACCCTCAAGGCACTGCCCGGGCGCAAGATAGTCTTTTCGAACGCCCCCCGCCACTACACCGAGGCGGTTCTCACCCTCACCGGCCTCGATCGCCTCGTAAATGCCGTATATGCCGTGGAAAATCTGCGCTTTCACCCCAAACCAAACCCGAAGGCCCTTCGGACGCTACTCAAGGCGGAACGGCTGAATCCCCACCGTTGCGTTCTGGTCGAGGACACCCTGGCCAATCTGGTCACCGCCAAACGCCTAGGCATGAAAACGGTGTGGGTGAGCACTGGCTTGCGTCAATCGGCCTATGTGGACTGGAAGATCCCTTCCGCGACCGGCTTGCGCGAAGTGGCATCGCGACTATAATCCCCGCAAAATCAACGAGGGAGGGGACATGGCGCACAAACCCGGCGAACGCCGTCTGCAAATCCTGCAAACCCTGGCCGAGATGCTCGAAGGCCCGCGCGGCGAAAAGATCACGACCGCGGCGCTGGCCGAACGGCTGACCTGCTCGGAAGCCGCCCTCTACCGCCACTTCGCCAGCAAAGCCCAGATGTTCGAGGGCCTGATCGAATTCATCGAGCAAAGCCTGCTCAGCGTAGTCAATCAGATCACTGCCGACGAAAGCGAGGGCCTCAAGCAGGTCGAACAGACCCTCGCGCTGCTGCTGCGCTTTGCCCAAAAGAACAGGGGCATGACCCGAGTCCTCATCGGCGACGCCCTGGTCGGCGAACACGAGCGTCTCCAGGTGCGCATCAATGGCCTGCTGGAAAAGGTCGAAGCCGCTCTAAAACAGTCGTTGCGGATTGCCGCCACCCAGGAAAATCTCAAACCCGACGCGGATTTCGGAGCCCTGGCCAACCTTCTGCGCTGCTATGCGGTAGGCCGTTGGGAGCAGTACGCCCGTAGCGGATTCGCCCGGGAGCCCCTGGCCCAATGGCCGCAACAGTGGCCCATGCTTTACTTCGCCTGCCTCTCCCAGTCCGGGCTGCCCGGCGCCTAAGGCCGAGATTTTCCCGCAAACGGGCCGGCGCAGCCCCCGCAAGCGCGAAGACTTCGGCCGTTCTTCCTGACCCGCTTCGAGGCAAACTGCCTCGAAGGCTTAGCGGCGCCGCAAGGCCTCCGCGGCGTCCAGGGCAAAGTAGGTCAGAATCCCGTCGGCGCCAGCACGCTTGAAAGCCAACAAGCTCTCCAG